>JAHEHB010000230.1 GCA_024644775.1 Deltaproteobacteria bacterium | reverse complement strand
TGTGAAATGCACAGCGCATTTCGCACCGGTTCTGGAAGCTGACCTGATTCAAGCGTCCCCTGTAGTATGTCTTTGGATGTCGGCCCCTGAAGACTCAGCATTGCGAGATCCATGGTCTGGTCTACCATTGTAACCTGATCAAACGCCTTGGCGGCAGATAGCAAATAGTCCCGATCTGTCTTTCGATTGGCGGCATTTACAACCAACAAGTATTCATCTTCAAAAAACCGGTACAAATAGGCATCGTCAATTGCACCGCCTCGTTCATTTGGAATAATCGTATATTGTCCCCATCCCACATCCAATGCCGCCGCATTATTCGTAAGTGTGTGTTGCAGGAATTCCAAAGCGTTTTTCCCATGAATCACAAACCGACCCATATGGGACACATCAAAGAGGCCCGCTTGCCTGCGAGTTACCAGATGCTCCTGAACAATTCCTGACCGATATTGCACCGGCATCTCCCATCCCCCAAATTCCACAATTTTAGCACCGAGTTGTATATGTCGATCAAATAAGATTGTCCTTTGGAGGTTACGCATTTATAGAACCCTTTCTGATATTTAATAGTCTGGGGATTTCCATTATCAGGTCCGCCCCGATGGACGCTAAAGTATTTTGTAGTTAATTTAATTGAGCATGTCAATCGAATATCTGCCAGATACCGGCTTTTCTTTAAATAATTTAGTAGGTTACTTAGCCATTTTTTATACTTTCACTTGTGATGATCAAATGAATGATTACATTAACATCGTGCTTTTCTATGAATTGTTTTTTGATAATGAGCACCGGTAAAGAA
Source organism: Deltaproteobacteria bacterium (assembly GCA_024644775.1). Next base: position 7,683 of record JAHEHB010000230.1, on the reverse strand, counting down.
ATAACGAGCGGGAAACGCTCTTAGGAGTTAATAATGACGAAAACACTATCGATCCTGTTCATAGGCGTACTGATTCTATTGAAAACAGCTACAGCCCATGCAGTTGCCGATCTTACAGAACTGGTTAAAAAGGTTCAACCAGCTGTTGTTAAAATTGTTGTTTACGATATGAAGAAAACCGTTTCAGGTATTGGAAGTGGGTTTTTCGTGAGCGATAACGGACATCTTGTTACAAATTACCATGTCCTAAATGGTGCCTTTTCTGCAGATATTATCGCCCATGATGGTGGAAAATATCCTATCGATTTTGTTATTGCGCAAGACCGTCATTCAGATCTATTGAAGGTTAAAGTCGATCTTCCCAAGATGTTGATTCATTGGCTCGATGTAACCGACAAGCTTCCGTCCATCGCCGAACAGGTACTGGTAGTGGGCAGTCCTTTGGGTTTGGAGCAATCGGTGAGCGAAGGCATTGTTTCAGGCATTCGGGAAGTACCGCATTTAGGTAATTTTTTCCAGACCACCGCCCCGATATCACCCGGTTCCAGCGGAAGCCCTGTTGTGGACATGGAGGGTAACGTTGTCGGTGTGATCAGTTTTCAATCGATACTCGGACAAAACCTAAATTTTGCCATATCAGGCGAGAAAGTCGTTCAGCTTCAAGATGAATCCGCCGGGAAAACCCTTGCCGAGTGGACCTACAGCATCAGCAACGAAAAGGAAAAACTGGCAGAAAATCTTTGCAGAAAGGGATTTCAGTTTTCTGTGAAAGGAGAATACAAAAAAGCGCTTACATTTTATAAAGACGCAGCAGAGACAGATCCAAAGGACATTTCTGCATGGTACGGTTTGAGTCAGTGTTACGTGGGACTCGATCAACCTGATAAGGCAATCAATGCTTACAAGGAAGCCATCCGTTTCCACACAAAGGATGCTTCCTTACATTATTACTTAGGAAATTACTATAATAGACTGGGCAAACATGCGGAAGCGATCACCGCTTTCAAAGAGGCCGTGCGCATCAGCCCAAACTCAGCCGCTGCGTTCGATAAACTCGGCTTCACTTACAGCAAAATAGGTCTTTATGACAAAGCCATAAACGCACACAATAAGGTTATTCGAATAAACCCTCGCTCCGCATCCTCTTATTTTCAAATCGGTGTTGTTCATGGAAAGCTTGGAAACTATCGAGAGGCTGTCGTTGCCTACCAGAAAGCTGTGAAGATTAATCCGGAATTTGCTCTGGCGTTTAACAACATGGGGCTTTTGTTTGGAAAGTCCGGTAAACACAAGGAGGAACTCGAAGCATTCAAGCAAGCCATTCGCATCAACCCGGATGATGCGGTTGCCCATTACAATATGGGCGGTGCTTATGTCGCATTGGGAGATCGGAAATCTGCCTTACATGAATACAAAATTTTAAAGGAACTCGATCCGAAAAAAGCCGAATCGCTTTTCCACAGCATTTATAAATGATTGTGTATATTACCTCTTTAAAGTATCGGAAAGAAAGGTTTCAAATAATCGAAAATACCTGTTAATCCACCGCCTGTGGCAGGCAAGGGTCTAATTCCCCGCCCCTTGGGGAGCTAAGATAATTTCTGATTGATACCCCGTGGCTTGCCGTGGAGTCGTTCATTCGGTACCCCCAAAGGGTGCCCAAAGGTAATAAAAGCCGGCGCGAAGATGCGTTAAAGCATCTGGAACGTTTAGGTCGATGAGAGGCATTTTCTGGATGCCCTGAAAGTATGTGCTGGTGTTGTACAGATTGTCATCCGGATATTTGGTTCGACGATAAACAATAACTTTTGCATCCTCCGGGAGGTCGGATAGGCCCTTTGCCTTTTTTATGCCATCGCTTAAATAGCCGATCTCGTCTATGAGGTTCAAATCGAGGGCATCGTTAGCGAGATACACCCGGGCAGATGTAATTTTATCAACAGCCTCCGGACTTAATTTCCGGTTTTCTATAACAAGATTTACAAACCGATCGCCCAGATCTTCGACGATTTCGCGGAATATCCGTTTCTCCGCATCCGTAGCTTCCCGGAAAAGGGACCCCATGTCCTTATTCTTCCCTGATTTGTCTACTTCAACAGCCAGTCCCACCTTTTCCATTAGACTCACAATCTTGGGACGAATAAAAATTACACCGATGGATCCTGTGACGGTCGTGGGATGGGCGATGATATGATCGGCTGGAAGTGAAACATAGTATCCGCCGGATGCGGCAAGGTTCATCATTACAGCGACGATCTTTACCTTTTTCCGTTCTTTAAACGCCTTGATTTCATGATACAAAATATCGCTGGCCGTGGTGGAACCACCGGGAGAATCGATTTTAAGAATTACAGCCAGTATATCTTTGTCTTTTTCAGCCAACTGCAGTTGTGAGACAATTTCCTGGACCATACTCGGCTTGGGGCGAAGAAAACTTCGTTGCGGTTCGTCTGAGATGATACCCTTTACCGAAATGAGCAATACTTTACCTTTTTTCTTGCCCTGCAGCGTAAATTCGCGAAGAGGTTCCGTATCGTCCGAGAACAATTTGATTTTAGGAACAGCACAGCCGCTTATGGCGATGATGGCGGATAAAAAAAGCATCAAATAACGTCGGCGCAAAATAATAGTTCCTTCCTAATTTATTTTGGTGTCTCACCTGCTCGGCATTTGATCGCTCTATATTACCGCTGTACTGCACCGCTTGCAAGTGTCTTTATCTAACAATCCCATATTCTTCAGCTTTTTGAAGATCGTAAGCAGCCTTTCGCGAAGGACAGTCGTTTCGGGGGCAAAGCTGGCAGGCAAAAAAAGGGATCTCCGTAGGGAAGTATATGCCGGATATGGATTTTCGCGGCATCATCAAAAGACTTTCTGTAAGCCGCACGCCGATTGCAGATTCCACATCTCCAAGAATTGAAAAAAGAGGCTGCTGCTCACTGATGGGCCAGGCTTCTAAAGAACCCGGACCCAGGCGGGAAATTTTTCCAAGGGCAAACCGGGACTGCAACTGGCTTTCGAAATACTGTCGAATGCTTACCAGCGCTGCGTCTCCAATGGATTCCAGATAGTACTGTTCCAAATAGTCACCGGTTTTCCCTGCTGTCTCTTCCAGTTTTGGCCCGATGGTGCAAACATAGGGAAATACCCGTTCCACTTCATCCAGTTGTTTCCGTAATACATCGCTGGTAAGCTGAATGCCGTCTATCTTAACGGCACCCGAATGTTTTTCTTCGATATAACAGACCTTGTAAACTACCTTGGGTTCGATTAAAGGCTGGGCGATCTCCACAAGCGATAGCACACGATCCCACTGTTTGCCGGGGTTCATTTTAAGTCGGCGTTTAAGTTCTTTTAAATCCACTTTTGTCGGTATAGAATCGAGTATTTCCATATCAATGTCCTTTGGCAGGTTATTCGGTTCGCCAGTTTTCTATGATTTTATTTTAAATTTATCAGACATAATGAAGCCGATTGACCGTTTACTATCTTTGGGTTTTGGGGTATCGATCATTTTTCGAATTTCACGGATCAATTCAATCAATAACTCATCATGATCACTAACGCGGTTTTCCAACTGGTTAACTTTACGTGCCAATTTCTCATTTGTCAGCGCCATTTCCCGAAGTCGAACAAAGGTTCGGACAATGTAAACACTCATTTTATTAGCTTGCGCTGACTTAAGCACATTGGCTGCCTGCAGTGCTCCATGTTCAGTAAATACCAAAGGTGCTTTCCGACGCCCACCCCAATCCAAACTTGATGTCGCAATTTGCGATTTCAAGTTGGCAAACTCATCTTGGGTTAGTTGGAACATAAAATCTTCCGGAAATTTATCTTTATTGCGACGGACCTGTTCATTGAGACGTCTTGTTTCTACGCCATAAAGAGCTGCCAGGTCGGAGTCAAGAATCACCTTTTCTCCACGAATGACCAGTATTATTTTTAAATCTGGTTTTCGGGAATAAGTTTCTTTGTTTTTTTCGACATTTGTGATTCAACTCTTTCTGTGGTTATGCGCTTGCGGATCGAACAAATCTGTCCTAAACATGTGCGCTAATTGGAATATTTTATTTTTTCCGATTCCCTAAAGAAACGGAATCGGTTTGCCGGTTCTGTAAGCCAACGCCTGGCAGGATGCGATCATATTTCCATCCATATCCGTTACCTTGATCTCGTAATTTGCGGTTTTTTTCGTCCGGCTGATTTGATTGGCAGTCGCCCGGAGCCGGTTGCCCGCCTCGGGGCTCGATACGTAGGTCACATTCACATTGAGGGCAACCGCAATGGATCCGTCTGTTTGGCCGGCAGTCTCAAAAGCCTCGTCAATCAATCCGAAGATGGCACCGCCGTGCGCCCGTTGATAGATATTATCCATACCTGCCGGGTCATATGTCATTTCCACCACTGAGTAACCATCCGCCAGTTCAATCAACTGCATATTCAGCTGTTGCGCAAAGGGCTCCGTATCGACCGCCTTAAAAATCGCTTCTCTTACCGCCGGGTCCATCTCGGTCTCCAAATTTTCAATCAAAAATCCCCATTCCAGAGTCAAAAACCTTGTAAGATTCGCTTTACTGTATCCCCGTCCGCTGTGTCCCCAAAATGCTGCATAATGGGACGTATGGCCTGCATTTTATTTTTGAATTCAGAAAAGTCGATAGTTTCAGAGATCCATGCTTTGATCGCTTCTTCTGTTGCCATTTGGGGCAAATAGGCCTCAACAATGCGGGCAAATTCGGAATCCGATTCTGCTCCTTTCTTCTCAAGCATTTCTCGTTCAGATTTCACCAATTTTTTTAATATCTTAATGATTTCATTATCGGAAAGCGCTTTGGTTTCGGCTCTGCCAAACTCCCCCAAAATAACCCGTAGCGCATCTTTTCGCGCAGTATTTTTGTCTTTCATTGCCTGTGTGAGGTCTTTTTTGATTTTTTCTTGAAGTGCCATGAGGTACCTCGTCGGATATTATTAGTAGTTCTAATATGTTAACTTGTTATCATTTATTTAATTTCCCAGCAGCAAAGGTTTTTGTCAAGAGCATAAATAGAAAAAAATCGATGGAGATCTTCTAAATGGTTTAAAGTTCAAATTTCCATTCCCCCCCTTGTTCATCGATGATTCTTTTTCTTTTGTATAGTAAAGGAAATCGAGCTTGACTTCTGGATACGAAGTAGCTACCATACGACAAAATGTAGCTACAAATGGAGCGGCCTATGATCAGAGCCGGGATAAAAGAAGTCAAGAATAACCTGAGCCGGCTCCTGGCTCGGGTAAAATCGGGGGAGGAGATCCTGATTACCGAAAGGGGAAGGCCAATAGCCCGCATCATGAAAGAAGACAGCACACAAAAGTCCGTACGGGTCGCATTGGGACCGCTCATCCAAAAAGGAATGATTGCGTTGCCCGGCAAAAGCATCCCTAAGGATGGTCTTGTGCCTGTGAAAGTATCCGGAAAGCGCGCTTCACAGATGGTTATCGAGGATCGGCGGTGATTCTATACCTGGACACGAGTGCCCTGGTGAAGCGCTATTTTCGGGAGCCGTTTTCCCACGATGTCATCTCGAGATGGAAAGCGGCTGAACAGATCGTTACCTCTTCGGTTGCCTATGCCGAAACAATGGCCTGCATCTATCGAAAGAAACGCGAGGCGAGCCTTGAGGATAAACTGATCGCAGAAATCACCGGTCTGTTTCACCGGGACTGGACGAGTTTTATCCGGGTTGAGGTTAGTGATGAACTGAATAGATACATTGATCGGGTGGTTAAAAGATATCCCCTGCGTGGCTTTGATGCCATACATCTTGCATCGGCAATGGTTATCCAGGAAAGGATCCCTGAAAATTTTATGTTCACCTGTTTCGATGACAGACTCGCACAGGCCGCCAAATCCGAAGGCCTTGACACATTTCCTACCTGTGAATGAAATTATCGGCGTTTTACAGACCCTGCAGCTACCAAATAAAGTAGTGCGGAATCTTGATTGATACCGAGGAGTTGCCTGGCTTCGCCGTCATATAGGGCGCCGATGCCACAGCAACCCAAGCCCAATGCCGTGGCTCCCAGGTAGATGGTTTGGCCGATTCTGCCGGCGGTCAGCATAGCGTATCGATAACTGCGTGGTCCCCAGGTTTGGTCGATTTCTTTAAGATTTGTCATAAATAGAAAATGGGTCGACGCGCTTCGAAGCCAATCCTGATCCAGGCAGACCGATGCCATTTTGTATGTCAGGTATCCTTTGGAGATAAAACCGGTTCTTCTATGGGATGAATCCAGTAGATAAAAACCGGGGATTGTATCTTCGATATTTCCTGCCAGGTATCCGATGGTTAATGCTGAGGAATACCGGTGTGTTTCCGGGAGATCCTGATAAGAGGCATCCATGACCAAATCCAGCAGCCCCAAAAATTTTTCCCGAGATAGATGTTGATCCACATAGTTCCTTTTTGAGCGACGGTTGAAGACCGCTTGAGGATATGCCGTCGTAGCGTCTTTTAGTTTGCAGCGGGACAAGTCTTCCCATGCTTCCGGTACTGTACCGAGTTTTTGAATCAATTCAGGTGTTGTGTATTCCGATCTCCTAAACGGTATGCCGGCTTGATAGCAGCTTTGGATTTCATCGTAGGAAATTTCACGACCGGATACACAGCTTGCCTCTTGAAAACTTTCCGGTAGCGCATCCACCACCAGCTCCCTTGAGTGGGCGCGTAGAACAGGCCCGGTATTTGATACAGGGGTGGAGGCGGCCGCTGGATCCCCGGAAGGGGGCGATTGTCCCCGAATCGTCACACAGGCAAAACAGGCCTCTCTCTTGCCGTCGAGCCCCAGGAGTTTATTGACTTGACTGTCGTTAAAATCATAGTGGATTGAGAAGGGGAGCCTTAAGGCTTTTAGCGATAGAAGCAGGTTTTCCAGCAAATGACCCGCATCCAGCAGCACATACCGAAATGCGCGGGCTCTGTATTTCCACGCGCTTCGAAAAAATATTCCGGTGATAAAAAAACATGCAAATATCTCATCTACTTTTGGTTCTGCAATGGCTTCTGCGGTCACCTGACCAAACGCACCTGACCGGAGCGGGCTGAGCCTTCGGTTATGAATGCCGTAATGGTAGATACCGTTATCAAGGCCGTCTACTGTATAGGCCCCCAAATAGAGCTCATTGGGATACAGCGCCCCTGCCGAGGCGACGCTCCGGTAATAAAATTCATAACCCGATTGGCGACTTTTGGCAGTGAGGCTGAAACTCAAGGTAAAGATCTGAGACAACACGTCAAAATTTAAGGCGACATCCGGCCTTGTCTGTGTTTGCCTGGTAAGCTCCCATAGGGAAATTTCGGGAAACTGAGAGACTTCGGGAAGTGGAATCGGGTCGATTCCATCATAGGTTTTGTAAACATTGGGCTGATTTGGCCAGTCTAAACGATGACCTTTCATGCGATACCGGTCATAGCTCGTTGCAAAATGATAGTCTTTTCCTGAATTAATCATGGGTATGCCCTCAAAAAGTTTTCGGTTCTATAATCAGAATAAAGGTAAGACCGATTTTATCGCCTTGTCCTCCTCCCTCAATCCCCAATGTTGGTGACTTAAGAGAAAGCATGCTCGTTGAAATATTATAACCATCTATAATCATTTAAAATAATTAAAAATAGATATTGAAACAACTCTGGGTTTGTGCTA
>JAHEHB010000019.1 GCA_024644775.1 Deltaproteobacteria bacterium | reverse complement strand
TTTCTTTCAGTAATTTCATCGAGGATGGTTGCCAGTGCAGCAACCGTACCGCCGGTACTGACGACATCATCAATGATGATAACACCGCTTCCGGCCCGACTAAGGAGATTGACATCCCGTTCGTAGACGACGAGATATTTATCTCCGCTTGTTACAGAGCCGGCTCCTACCTGAATATACGGTCGTTTCCGGCCGGATTCGATTTCCATATGCGGCTTTCGCCGGTTGTAGGCAATCGCCATTGTCGAAACATCGAACTCCTGGCTAATCGCTTGACCGAGTTGAAGCGCCTTTTCGACCGCCGTGAAAAACACAATTCCTTCCAGGTTGTTTACCGTTTCTCTTATTTTTTTGGCAAGGGCCCGGCCAAAAAGCCGATTCCATTCAATCATACCCACCAGATTCAAGGATGCAATTTTTAAAAATCCGCCTTCTTCCGGCACCAACACATAAGGAAGTTCTTCCTTAAAACCGAGGTCGGGTATTTCAAACAGGTACTTCTCCCCCGATTCTAGAGAGCCGATAAAATCCATGAAACACCTTTCACTTTTTTTGAGTAAACCTTCCACACACCTTCAGGCTGAAAAACAACTCAGCGCCGATGGGATTTACCCTGCCCGCCAGCCCCTAAGCTACTCACCGAAGAACCGTTCACTTTAGTCCGGTATTTTTCCGGATACGCCCTCAACCAGCCATCTCATAGTCAGTAGATCCGGATCGGAGATTTTCTGATCGGCTGGAATCTTTACCTTTCCTGTTTGATCTTTGATGGGTCCGGCAAATATGTTGTCGGTTCCCTTTTCCAGAAGTGTTTTCTCGGCAAGCACCTGCTGTTTTACCTTTTCGGGTACGGACGAATGAAATGAAGAGAGTTTGATTCCTTTTTTTTCAAACCCCCACCAATTTTCCGCGGGCTTCCACTTTCCGGCCATTACCCGTTTCACAGCATCCACATAGTAAACACCCCAGCTCCATTCCGATGACACCAGAGCACACGGTGCCTGGGTGATCACATCGATCCCATAACCGATGGCAGGCACCTCTTTTCTGCAGGCGGCCTGTGCAGACTCCGGAGTATCGGCCATTTGCCGGATCAGATCGTGTCCGCGGCTGGATAGCGTTTCGGATAAAAGGGTTTCATTGGTCGCATCCCGCCAACTTTTCAGCCAGACAATCGTGTTTACCTTTTTGGGATCATGAGGAGTTCCTGATTCTTTCAATCCTTTCCTTAAACCGAGTGTAAATGCATTGATGCCGCGAATGGGTTCCGGAATGGGTTGCGTTGCCACCGTGCCGATGTTCTTATATCCCATGAGTCCTGCCATGTATCCGGCAAGATATTCAGCCTGGTACATACGGGCAAAATAGTTGCCCATGTTTTTATCGTTTTTCTTATAGCCGGAACAGTGCTCGAAAACCACCTTTGGAAAATCCTGCGCCACAATTACACAAGGATCCATGTGTTCAAAGGTGGTGGCAAAAACGATATCGAAACCCGCCTTGGCATATCCTCGCAAGACCTGTTCGGCATTGGCAGCCTGCACTTTTTCCGTATAGGAAACCTCTACCTGATCTCCCAGTTCTTTTTTCAGATGCTCGATCCCTCTGTAATGGGCGGTCGTCCATCCCATATCGTCGATGGTCCATAGTAGCGCAAAGGCGACTTTGGTTTTTGCAAATGCCGGGGGACCTAGCATGAGACCGATGCCAAGGAGTACACCAATTACCAAAAACATTTTTCTACGCATCATAAGACCTCCTTTTGGTTGGAGAATTCCGAATAAGATCGGAAATCCCGGTGAGCGTTAATAAACGTGAATAAGAGATAGGTCATATTATTTGTAAATAAAGACCCGATTGCCCGGGAAACCCCGGGGACGACTATGTCGCGGCTTTAAGGAACAGCTCCAGGGCCTTTATACTGTTTACCGTATGAATATCCGTCGGGTCATCCCCGGTTAGTGTCTTTTTCAATAGTCCGCTCAATACTTTTCCGGGCCCCACTTCAGCAAAAACCTCCACATCTTCTTCGATTATCTTACGCATGCTGTCATACCACCTTACCGGGCTGCACAGTTGTTTTGCCATGATTGATTTTATTTCGTCGGGATCTGTTTCAAATTCTCCGGTGACGTTAAACACGACAGCGCCCTGGGGGGTGTGAAAAGAAACCGAGTCGAGGCACTCTTTAAACGATTCTTCCGCACCTTTAATCAGTTCACTATGCCACGCACCGCTGACTTTCAACGGTATGGCCTTTGCGCCCTGTGCCGCGGCCAGTGCCGATACTCTTTCAACAGGCCCCGGTGCGCCCGTGATCACAATCTGAAGCTCCGTATTGTGATTTGCGACAGATACCACTCCGTCGCTTTGAACTTCCTCTATGAATTCTTGCACTTTATCGATGGAAAGACCCACAATCGCGTGCATTGCGCCTTTATGTTTTACGGATTCTCGATGCATCAACTCTCCGCGTTTGCTCACCAGTGTTATGGTATCTTCTTTGGATAGGGTTCCCGCCGCACAGAGCGCACTGTATTCACCAAGGCTATGTCCGGCGAAAATGGCCGGTTGTATGGATTCTTTTTTCAATATGGCAAGAAATCCAAGATTTACAGCCGTGATGGCCGGCTGAAGATTGACCGTCATCGTCAACGCTTCCATGGGACCTTTAAAACAGAGTTTGGGGAGGTTGGTTTTTGTGATTTCAGACGCCATATCGAAGATTTCTCTGACAATACCATATTCCTGATAAATTTCGTTCCCCATACCGATCCTCTGTGAACCTTGACCGGGAAAAAGAAATGTAATTTTTTTCAAACCCAAAATCCTCCTTTTAATTATCGATATTAAACAGCTTCCGTGTTATGTCCAAATAAAGAGACGCGCCTTTTTGGTTTCCATCACTTTTCAAAAAGCGTGTCGGGTCATGCAAGAGTTTGTTTATCATGGCATTCTTCATACGATGGAACGCTTCATGGTCCTTATCTGAAAGGTGGTTTAAAGATTTTAAGGTTTTTTTGATCTCTGCCTCTGCGATGACGTCAAGTTTATTTCTCAGAGCGACGATGGTTGGAACAACACTTAGACGATCCATCCAGTTGCGAAATCGAACCACCGCTTCATCAACGATTCGTTCCCCTTTTACCGCTTCACGGTTTCGATCTTCGATATTTTCATCGACGATGCTTCTGAGATCATCGATGTCATACACGTATGCATTGTTCAGACGATTGATTGCCGGATTGATATCTCTGGGCACCGCAATGTCGATAAAAAACAGCGGATGATTTCGCCTCCGACGCAAGGCGAATTTTACCATATCGGGCTGAATAACAAAATCCGAGGCGCCGGTGGAACCAATAATGATATCCACCTGTTCAAGGCAATCTCCAATTTCCTCAAAACGGATTGCCTGGCCGCTGAATCTTTCGGCCAGTTCCATTCCCCGCTCGAAGGTACGATTCGCAACAAAGATATCACTCGCCCGATTACGAATCAGATGCTCCACGGCAAGTTCAGCCATTTCTCCAGCGCCAATCAGAAGCACCTTTTTCTTTTCTAGTGTATCAAATATCTTACGCGCAAGCTCGATGGCTGCAAAGCTAATGGACACGGCATGGTCGCCGATTCCGGTTTCACTTCGCACCCGTTTCGCAACCGAAAAGCTTTTGTGCAGCAGGCGACTGAGTATAACACCGGTTGCTTTTTTCCGGGAAGCCAAGCGATATGCATCCTTTATTTGCCCCAGTATCTGAGGTTCCCCCACCATCATCGAATCGAGACTTGAAGCAACCCTGAAGATGTGTCTCACGGCTTGGTCTTCTTCGTGGCTGTATAGAGCGGACTGAAAGTCTTCGTAAGGAACTTCCTTAAAGTGTGAGAGGAAACATTTTGTTTCTTGTTTTGCGAGGGATCGATCAGCAGTGGTCAACAAAACCTCGACTCGGTTACAGGTGGAGATTAAAACCACTTCGTCGATGGTTGGTTGTTTCCGAAGTGTTTGGAGAGCCTCGATTGTTTCTTCTTGGGAAAACGCTAAACACTCCCGTACTTCAACCGGAGCAGTCTTGTGATTTAATCCGATGAGTACGATCTCAGACATAAGTATCTATCATTCAAACTCTTGTGAATTCGCCATGATGTCCCTTTAAAAATAAGTTGACACCCAAAAAAGTAAACAAGAGAACACCGAATCCAACGATTGACATGATTGCAGCCTTTCGACCCCTCCATCCCAGCGCGAGTCGTCCGTGCAGCAAAGATGCATAGAGCAACCATGCGATACCGGACCAGACCTCTTTTGGATCCCAGCTCCAAAAGCTTCCCCAGATCGATTTCGCATAGATAAAGCCTGTGATCAGTCCGACAGTTAGCATTGTAAACCCTACCACAATGCATGCGTACCCGGTTGTATCAAGCAATTCCAAGGCGGGTAACCGTTTAAAGAAAAATCCGTGATGTTTGGTTTTAATGGCATGTTCCTGAAGTAAGTACAACAAACCGACGCCGCAGGCTAACGCAAATGAGGCTTCCCCGATAAAAATGACGATTACATGAGAAACAAGCCAGAAACTACTGAATATATTTCGTGTCTGCACAACCGTTCCATCTGCTGGAAGACGAGAGGCCGCGATCATGATCAACGCAACAAGCGGTGCCGCATATATTCCCAAGACCTTTAAATTGAATCGGTACCGGAAAAAAAGAAAAACACCGGCAACTGCCCATGCCGCAATGGAAAGCGTCTGATGGAGATTCTGAACAGGAATTTGTCTTGTCTGAACGAATTCAAGTCCAATAGTTGTCGAATGCCACAAAAAACCCGCCATCAAAATGTAGCACCCTATCCGTTGCATTCGGTCTTTTTGTTTAATGAGATAAACAAGGTATGCCGCTGTACTTGCCAGGTAAAAAGGTATCGTCAATACCATAATTCCTCAATTCGCAATTCCCAAATTTTCAACGATTCTTTGTCTCCACCAGCGAGCGATAGTCGTATCCTTCTCCTAAAACTTCGTGTAACAGAGAATCAACGACCGCTACTTTTTGGGTTTTTAACCCTTCCAAAAGCCCTTTTTCGATCAATTGCTCAAATGCAACCTTGTGTGATTCCGGGTCATGATCTTCGCTCAATAATTTTTTCCGGATAGCCCCCATAAGTTTCAGAAACGGGGCATATTCTTCTCCAAATTGCTTTTCTAAATCCTTCCGAAGTCTTTTCGCGAAGGCAGGACTTTGACCCGAAGTGGAGATGGCAACCAGCAAATCCCCACGGCTAATGACCGATGGGAGAATAAAGTTACAAGCATCCGGCTGATCTGCGATATTGCAGAGCTTGCCCAGGCGTTCCGTGTCGCGATAGATTTTCTTGTTTAATTCATTGCTATTGGTCGCACCGATGACAAGAAACATTCCCTCTAGATCGGATGTTTGATAAGTACGCCGGTGAAGTGTAACCGAACCCTGGTCCACGCGTTTCTGCAAATTTTCGGATACTTCCGGACTGACAACGGTTACACGGGCACCGCAATTTAGTAGTGTAACCACCTTCCGGGTTGCCACGCTGCCGCCGCCCACCACAAGACAGTTTCGGTTCTGTATATCGAGACATATGGGATAATATCGCATCGTGAATATATTATACCACAGCGTTTATGCAAGCTTAAAACTCATTAAATCTTCCGCCAAAACCAACGGACCCTGGTAGGTTTTTCGACATTCTTCTCCCATATCCACCCGGTCGCATTCCGGATATAAATGAGTGAGCACAAGTTGTTTTACATTGGCACGCCAGGCGATGTCGCCTGCCAAAGACGGGGTTAAATGCCCGTCGGCTTTCGAGTCGTCAGGCATGGCCGATTCGCAAATAAAAAGATCCGCACCCTTTGCAATGTCAACAAGACTTTCGCAAATATCGGTGTCCCCGGAGTAAACAACCGATGGTCCATTTGGACTCGTAATACGGTATGCAATGCTCTCTTCCCGATGATTGACCGGCATGGATTCCACTGTGAAATCATCAAACGAACGGCGATCCTGATAATCTGTGTGGAGTTCGATGATGCGCAGTAAATCCGGTCCGATATCAATCCATTCTCCATAAACGCTTCTCAGGCTCTCATAAAACGCCAAAAATCCCTTTCCTGCAACGAGGCACAGGGGTGTTTTGCGTCGAGAAATTTCCGGATATTTTGAAGCAAACAGAAAGGGAACCAGTTCAGCCGTATGATCCGGATGAAAGTGGCTGAAAAACAGGTGGGTTACTTCCGATATCGTGGTGCCTGCCCGAAGCAGCCGTCGCATGGTACCGGCACCGCAGTCGATCACGATTTTTTGATTACCCACTGCCACCAGTACCGAACACGAGCTTCTTTTAAGAGACGGAACACAGGTGCCTGAACCGAGAATGGTCACTTTCATTTTCGCTTTTTACATCCTTCATTAAACGGACCGTTCAATTTTTTACAACTCGCTTTTCTAATTGTCGAACCACCCAGTGCAAAAGCCTTTTTTCATCTTGTATATCAACCAGTTCTTTTAAATCCTCCGTTCGTATTTCGGCCCGGGCCATGCCCTTGTGACCACCGGCCGAACCGAACTGGCCGAAGCTTTTTTTGGCAGTATTCCCTGCGTTTTTTCGAACACCATCGTTTCTAAGGACAATCACAAGCGTATTGTTATATAAACCAGAGACAACACTCCAGGTAACAGAGTGTACTCTCATGAAAAAATCGGCGATCAGCACGCAAATATCCGGATTTGCAATGGCACCCAGGTGTACAAACACCCTGCTTTTGCGAAGATACATGACACTGAGTGCTTTTTTGAAGTATTTTAAAAAATCAAGTCGCAATTCAGCCTGTTCAATTTTCCTGGCAAGATGGACGTTTACATGTCGAAACAGAAATTGAAACGCCCGAAGATCTTCCATGAGGGTCTGACGTTCAAAATCGCTGGTATCTGTTTTAATGGCATGATAAAGACCGGTGGCCAGTTTTGCGGATGGCTTGATCCTGGCCGCACGCAGGTACTCTGTCATGATGCTGGCAGTGGCGCCGTATTTGGATCGGATATCCTTAAAAGGAGCTTTCGGGGCGGTATCCGGATGATGATCGATAACGACATCAAAGGAGAATACTTGAAATGCTTCATGGTGTGCAGGTTGTGAATCAACGATGGCGACTTTATCAAATTTTGAAGCATCTAGTTTTGCGATGTGAATAAGATTCACGCCTAGGAGTCGGACCATGGCAAGGTTATCCGGTCGCTTGATAATATTGATATTAGAAATGGTAACTCCTGCTACTTTGCGCCATAGAAGCCTCTTCATCGCCATAGCACTGGCAATGGCATCTGGATCTGCATTTATCAGGATCAATACCTGATGTTCGGTCAAAAATTGTTCGTAAAAGCGGCGTAGTTTTTCAGTAGCGGATCGTGCCATCGGGAAAGCGTGATTCCAGTTTAAGGTTACAAATTTATTTAACGTCTCGGAAATTCTAATGGATAGAATTCCTTATTACCCATCATTCCACAATTCCAATTTTCCAACATTCCAATGGGGACATCGCCCCTTCTCTGTTTGAAAGATATTACGACGAATCTGAACATACTACAAATTATTTTTGTTTATCAACCCAATCAGGAGAAACTGGACATCTTATGTCGTATTTCCATCCGCGATGTGCAATAATAGGTCGTACAAACAAAATTTATGTTTCGCCTTGCTAAACTGCTTGACAATTATTTGTCAAACCTGTTATTAGTCCCAATTTTCGACACGCGTGAATCGTACTTAACGTATGACGGCCGGGCATTTTAGATGACCTTGTTATCGCAACCGGTCCTGGTAGGTGCGATGTTTTTTGATTTTAAAAAAAACCGGCCATGGCTTGAGAATTCGACTATTATAATGCAGCTCGGCCTTACGATGGTCGGTTGCATTCTTTTTTGTTTCTTTATTGGGCTTAAACTTGATGGATGGCTTGAGACGAAAGGCATCTTTGTAACCGTTTTTACGATACTAGGGATTGTCGGCGGCGCAATAACGGCGTATCGTCAGATCATGGAAATTGCCGTAAAAGATAAAAAAGACAACACACAGTCAACAAATGGCGGAAATAATTAGGGAGACCCAGCGAAAATATTGTTCCAGAGCCATGGCGGTTGCCATCGTATTCGGACTGCTTCTGATTCTGACAGGCCACAAAGGATTCGGAAAAGGCTTGGTCCTGGGTACCATCTTTAGCGTATTAAACTTTATACTAATGGGAGAGGCACTACCGTTAAAAATCGGTAAGTCCACCGGCAAAACCTACTTTTGGTCTTTTTTTTCCGTTTGTATTCGATATATCCTGTTGGCGATACCGCTTGTGCTTGCCGTTAAACTGGAACAGATCGAACTTCTTACAACCGTTTTGGGAATATTTATGGTTCAACTTGTCATATTAGTGGATCATTTTTATCCATTGTTCTCCTCGATCCGGAAATCATAAACGAGTAAAGGCAGCATGATATGCAGGAGTTAGGCAAGATACATCAGCTGATTATTACGATCGGCAATTACAAGATGACGTTTAATCTTGAAGCCATTGCAATGACGTGGTTCGTCATCGCTGCTCTTGTCACGTTCGGTATTTTGGCTACAAGAAAAAAAGGGGTTCTACCCGGTTCGATTCAGGTGTTGGGAGAATTATTTGTTTCACAGCTCTTCAAGCTCACCGAAGATGCACTAGACAGGGAGTTGGCAAAAACCTACGGCCCATTGACGTGTGCATTGTTTATGTTCTTGGTACTTTCCAATTGGATCGGAATTCTTCCGCATCTAGAGGAGCCAACAAAGGATTTGAATACGCCGTTGGGTTTAGGACTCATGGGGTTTATTATCGCCCACTATGCAGGAATCCGATCCAAGGGAATCAAAACATATCTTAAAGAATATTGTTCACCGATTTTTTTCATGGCACCGTTGAATGTGATCGGTGAGCTCGCGAAAGTTGTTTCCATTTCTTTTCGTCTCTTTGGAAACATAATGGGTGGATCGATCATTATCCTTGTTGTATCGTATCTCACTTACAGTGTCCTGCTCCCTCCTTTTCTGTATGCTTTCTTTGGGCTATTTGTCGGGACGATTCAGGCATTTGTGTTTACGATGCTTACGGTTGTGTATATTTCGGTACAGGTAAAATAATCCATGACCTTTGAGATTGAATCATTATTAAAAGTAACCGCATATATTGGCGGTGGGCTTGCTATGGGATTTGGGGCAATTGGCGCGGCCATCGGCGAAGGATACACCGCCGCGCAGGCCAACGCAGCCATTTCGGACAAACCCGACAGCTCAGGCGACCTCATTAAAACGATGCTGGTCGGCCAGGCCATAGCGGAGTCGGCGTCTATCTTTGCGCTGGTTGTGGCGATTCTGTTAATCTTTCGAGATTTTCCTGCAACGGGAATCCAAAAAGCCGCCGCCCTATTGGGAGCGGGTATCAGCATGGGATTCGGGGCGATTGGCTCTGGTATTGGGTCTGGAATTCCCGGTGGCCAGGCTTGCGTTGGTATCGCTAGACAACCAAAAAATAGCGGCAAGCTTACGGTTACGCTTTTAATCGGATCTGCGGTTTGTCAGACACCGGCAATATTGGCAATGATTGTTGCTTTGATGCTGTTGTTTATCGAATTTAGTACGAATCTTCTACAGGCTGCAGCGCTGTTAGGGGCCGGCATCAGTATGGGCCTTGGTGCTATTGGATCCGGAGTTGGTTCCGGATTCCCCGCGGGAGAAGCCTGCTCCGGAACGGCCCGGCAGCCGGAAGCATCCGGCCAACTTACGACCAATATGCTAATTGGGTCTGCAGTGTGTCAGACACCGGCCATTTTTTCAATGGTGGTGGCGCTTATGCTCATGTTTATGAAATTTAGTGGCGCACCGCTTTCTCCCAAATGGGCCGCACTTTTAGGGGCCGGGATTAGTACCGGGCTTGCTGCCATTGGATCCGGTATCGGCGGTGGCTTGGCAGCCGGGGGAAGTTGTGAAGGGATTGCGCGACAACCGCAGTCCGTTGGCAATGTGACGACCCTAATGCTGGTGGGTCAGGCAGTCGCCCAGACGCCTTCCATTTTTGGGCTGCTAGTGAGCTTTATCTTGATGTTTAAATCTTTTCCGGAATCGAGTTCTTTGGCTGCTTCCATGGCGCTTCTAGCGGCAGGTATGAGTATGGGGTTTGGTGGAATTGGTCCGGGAATCGGAAATGGAATGGCGGCTGAAAGTGCTGTAAAATGGGTGGCGAGAAATGTCGAGTTAACAGGTGATTTGATGCGAACCATGCTGGTTGGCCAGGCGGTTTCGCAATCCACTGCAATTTATGCGATGGTTGTGAGTCTTGTCCTTATATTTGTAATTTAACCACATATCAAACTTTATGGAGGAAAATATGGCTATCGAAGGAGCGGATATTGTTCAAGCAGCTGCATTTATCGGAGCAGGTCTTTCGATGGGACTCGGAGCGATTGGACCGGGTGTCGGAGAAGGCATGGCTGCGGCAAAGGCGTGTGAAGCCATCGGCAAAAATCCCCAGGAGGCAGGTCTGTTAACACGAACCATGTTGGTGGGTCAGGCGGTTTCAGAGTCTACCGGTATCTATTCGTTGGTGATTGCATTGTTACTCTTGTTTGTTGTTTGATTGGATTGGGCCCGATGGAAATTATCAGCAATACCTCACTTATCAGCATCAACGAGACATTAATTATTCAGGTACTTTCTTTTTTAGTCTTTTTGTTTATCATCAATCGCCTCATGTTTCGTCCACTAAGAAATGCCATGAGTGAGCGGGAACACTATTTTGAGGAAATGTCACAAGAAATTGAAGCAGCGAAAAAAGAGGTCGTGCGGTATTCGGCAGAGATCGAAAACCGAGGGAATGCCGTTAAAGACGAAGCGTACGCGATTTCTAAAGAATTAGAAGAGACCGGAAAAAACGAAGCAAAACAGATCGTTGATGCAGCAATGAATGAAATTTTTATCTTAAGAGAGAAAACCGGAAAAGAAATTGACACACAGATCTCTGAGGCAAAACGATACGTTCAAAAAGAATCTGAGGATTTGGCGGTGAATATTGTAGAAAAGATATTGGATCGGAGGCTGTTCAATGAAACGGTTCAATAGCAGGGCTTTCATCGCGTTCTGCGTAATTTGTTTCGTATTTGGCGTGGGAACCGATGGTGTGGCAGCCGAAACCGGCAGCGGTTGGCGGTCGACCTACGATCTGATATTGCGATGGATCAATTTTGGCATACTCGTTTTGCTGATTCTAAAAGTTGCCAAAACCCCTTTGAAGAACTTCCTGGCCGGGCAAAAAAACAAGCTTGCTCAAGAGCTTGAAAGAAGAAAAGAAGAAAAAGAAGCGGCAACCCAGGAGGTTGAGGAGATACTCGATTCGCTGAAAGCCGCCGAAACCCGTTTTTCAAATATCAAAGACCGTATATTGCAACAAGGTGAAAAGAGAAAAAAACAGATCATCGATGATGCGAGCGGTCAGAGTCGACAGATCATTGAAGATGCAAAACGTCGTGTTGGAGGTCAGATTTTGCAGGCAAAACAACAGCTGAAATCAGAACTGATAGAATCAGCCGTTGACTTGGCGGCGAAAAGGCTTCCAAGGGAAATTACAAAAGAAGATGCTCAAAAATTCGTCGATCGGTTTATTGCCGGCACTATATCTAAATAGCCGAAACACCACCAATGTCAGAAAACTTGAAAGTCCCGGCTTCTCTGCCACAGTAACGTCAAAGTAGATTGCAACCCAGCCAGAGAAAGCAATTTGATTCTTCACATGCAGGCTAAAAATCCCAAATCGCAATACTCAAATTCCAATATCCAACACGCGGCGCAAGCGCCTGCGCTGCGCGTGATTAATACATTCTAATGAGTTATCTAGTATCTCGCGGCTGATCTGAATGTTTTGTATTTTGGTCATTGTTTTTTGGTGCTTGGAATTTCCATGATTCCGAAAAATAATCGAATTTAAGCAAATCCAAGTAATTATGTGTCTAAATGATAATGGCCGGAATAGTATCTTAGGTGGCCTCAAACCCAATACGATCACCTGTCACAACGGCGCTGATTCGATCGCCTTCCTTCACGTTCCCTTCAAGAATTTCCATCGATAGCGGGTTTTCTATATATTGTTGGATGGCACGCTTTAAGGGACGTGCCCCGTAAACCGGGTCGTACCCCTTTTCTGCAAGAAATGAGCGGGCATCGTTTTCCAGAGACAGTTCAATGTGATGGTCTGCCAGACGGTTGACCAACCGCTCGATCTGGATATCCACAATGCCTCCGATCTGCTCTGCCGTTAAGTGATGAAATATAATAATCTCATCGATTCGATTCAGAAATTCGGGCTTAAACTGTGCCCGCAGCGCTTCCATCACCCGTTTCTCAATTTCTTCGCGTTGAGTACCCGTACTCATTAAGTCCTGTATCCACTGGCTGCCCACATTTGAAGTCATGATGATAATGGTATTTTTGAAATCAACCGTTCTTCCGTGCCCATCGGTCATGCGTCCGTCGTCCAGAATCTGAAGCAGCGCATTGAATACTTCCGGGTGTGCTTTTTCGATTTCATCAAACAGTACCACCGAATAGGGACGTCTTCGAACCGATTCGGTCAGGTATCCACCTTCTTCGTATCCAACATAACCAGGCGGGGCGCCGATGAGTCGTGACACCGAGTGTTTTTCCATATATTCGGACATATCGACTCTAACCATCGCCTGCTCGTCATCAAAGATAAATTCTGCCAGCGCTTTGGCCAGTTCGGTTTTTCCGACACCAGTAGGTCCCATGAAGATAAAGGATCCGATGGGACGATTGGGATCCTGCAATCCGGAACGGGCGCGGCGAACTGAATTAGAAACCGCCGTTAAGGCTTCGGCCTGCCCGATGACCCGCCTGCCGAGCCGTGCTTCCATATGAATCAACTTTTCTCTTTCACCCTCTATCATTTTGCTCACTGGAATGCCGGTCCATCGGGAGACAACCTCTGCGATGTCTTCGTCGTCGACTTCTTCTTTGAGCATCTTTTGATTGGATTGAAGCTGGGCAAGCTTTTGATTGGATTCCTCCAACTGCTGTTTCAGCTCTGCGGCTTTGCCATATCGAATCTCTGCAACCCGTGCCAGGTTTCCTTCCCTTTCCGCCTGTTGTTCTTCGATTCCAAGCTGCTCCTGTTGTTCCTTGTTTTTTCGAATGGCTTGAATCAACTCTTTTTCATTTTGCCAGTGAGCCTTCATTTCGAGCAGCTCTTCATTCATGGAAGCAATTTCATATTCTAGCTTTTCGAGCCTTTCTTTCGAAACCGAATCCGTCTCCTTTTTAAGCGCTTGTCGCTCGATCTCCGCTTGGGTAATCTTTCGCTGTATTTCATCGATTTCAGTCGGCATGCTATCGATTTCGATCCTCAGTTTCGAAGCGCACTCATCGATAAGGTCAATGGCTTTGTCAGGCAAAAATCGGTCCGTAATATAGCGGTGCGATAAGGTGGTTGCTGCAACGATGGCCGTATCTTTAATCCTCACGCCATGGTGAACTTCATATTTTTCTTTTAGTCCGCGAAGAATCGAAATGGTGTCTTCGATGGTGGGCTCCCTTACCATCACCGGCTGAAATCGTCTTTCCAGTGCCGCGTCTTTTTCGATATGTTTTCGATATTCGTTTAAAGTGGTTGCCCCCACGCATCGGAGGGTTCCTCTGGCCAACGCCGGTTTTAACATGTTGGATGCGTCCATGGCGCCCTCTGCAGCACCAGCTCCCACCAGTGTATGTAACTCATCCATAAAAAGGATGATTTCACCCTCTGCTCGTTCGATCTCCTTTAGAACCGCCTTCAAGCGATCTTCAAATTCGCCTCGGTATTTGGCACCGGCGATAAGCGCCCCCATATCCAATGCCACCAGTCGTCTGTTTTTCAGAGATTCTGATACATCACCCGCTACGATTCTTTGGGCAAGTCCTTCGACGATGGCGGTTTTACCCACACCCGGTTCTCCGATGAGAACCGGATTGTTCTTTGTGCGTCGCGACAGGACTTGAACGATTCGGCGTATTTCTTCGTCCCTCCCAATCACCGGATCCATTTTTCCGAGCTTGGCTAAATCGGTGAGATCCCGGCTGAATTTATCTAACGCTTGATATTTTTCTTCAGGATTTGGATCTGTAATGCGTTGGGATCCACGAATCTCCATTAATACTTTTAAAATCGAATCCCGTAAGATACCGTATCGTTTCAAAATCGCACTTGCATGCCCTGTCTTTTCATCGACAATAGCCAGCAGAATGTGCTCGATGCTCACATATTCATCTTTCATTTTGGATGCTTCAGAAAACGCCGAATCCAAAACGCGTTTTGTTCTGGGTGAAATGTAAACATCGCCCGCCCCGCTGACCTCGGGCAGGGTCTTTAAATCGCGTTTGAGTTCTTGTTCAATAGTGTCCGCGGAAACACCCAATTTCTGAAACATGGATCGGACGAATCCCTCCGACTCGCTCAGCATCGCACTCAAAAGATGTTCCGGTTCGATTTGTTGATGGTTAGAGCTCGAGGCGAGAGATTGAGCATTTTGAACCAGCTCTTGGGATTTTATAGTAAATTTATCAAGACGCATACAAAAACCTCACATTACTTTTTATAATATATTTTATTAATAATATTTTGATTGGAATTTAACCATTAACCGTTTAATGTCAAACTAATTTTGAGCGTTTAGCGTCGTGATAGGGCGTGGTTTTCCAATTGATTCAACTACGGGATGCCGATTGAACCGAAGTGGAAATTCCGCTTCATCGGGCATATCGGATAATCCGAAATCAAAATTGAGTCAAGACGGGTCATGAGGGTGTCGGTGAACATTTATCCAACCAAATGCACCACCCTAGATGCAGGGACCAGTCGAATCTTTTTTTTCATTCGAGACAATTCTTTTCGAAGGATTTTGTAAGTCACTTCATGAGGGTGTCCGATGCCGATGGCTTCGCCGTGGGTAACGGCGATGCGGATAAGTTCATTGATCTGTTTTTTTATTATGTTGGGATCCAGCGAGTGATCCAAAAAAACATCCCGCTGTCCGAAAGGTATCCTCAAAAGCCTTGCAGACGGTCTACATAAACTATCGGGGGAGGTTCTGCTATCAATAAAATAAAGGTTCCGTTTTTTAAGCACTGAAAAAATTTGATACATTTGGGTGGACCTGCCGGTCATTTTAGATCCCATGTGATTGTTGACACCTTTCACTGAAGGCAGGATGTTCAGATTCTTGTTGACTCGATCGATGATCTCATCGGGAGACATCGTTGTAAGAAGTGCCCCGGGGCCCGGATCTATCCGAGGATATTCTTCGGGTTCCATGGGCAAATGAAGCATCGTTTCAATCCCTTTGGAACGAGCCGATCGCAGAATCGTTTTCTGAAATGGACTGTGTGGAAGTATCGAAAGCGTAAAACGGGGGGTGAGTTTGATAAATTTTTCGGCAAGCTTTTTATCGTATCCGAGATCGTCGATAATAATGGCAATACGCGGAAGTTTTTTGGGTGTCGGCGGTTTTGGTTTAACGACCGGCTTCTTGGGCGGAATCTCCTTTTTGGGGTAGATTTCAAAGGCAGGTGTTTTAAATCGCGTCTGATTTTTCGGCCGCGTCTGAGTCTTCGGCCGAACGGTATCGTTTTGCACCCGATGATAGTGCACGACAACGGCAACGATGAAAACCAGGGCTGCCAAAATGCTTACGCCCGTAAATGCTTTAAGGAAATGCTGTTTTTTCTTCTTGGTTTTTTTTTTTGTGGTTTTTCTTGGCTGGTGCGATTTACGTTTTGCCATGTATTACTGAGATTCCTTTTCCCCACGAAATACGTGATAGCTCATAAGCATTTCTAAAGCGCGCATCACCTGATAGTCCGTCTTTAGCTTTTCAGATTCCAAAGGACCGTGCCTCGAGGTATTCCGCCTGCGGATACGCTCCATCTGTTTTTTTTGTTTTTCGGAATCTTCCTTTTCTGGTTCGTCGGCCTCGGGCGCCACTTCCAGATGGTTTTTGAGATCTTTTTCTTTCAACAGGCCTTCATCCCCGGCGGTTTCCTTTTCATCCAGGATACGCTGTTTTACGATGATGTCCGGCTCTATTCCCTTGGCTTGGATGGACCGGCCACTTGGGGTGTAATACAGCGCAATGGTAAATTTCAGACCGTAACCATCCCGAAGCGCTTCTACCGTTTGTACAGAACCCTTGCCAAAGGAAGTCGTACCCAGAATAACGGCACGTTTGTTGTCTTGCAGAGCACCGGCAACAATTTCCGAGGCACTAGCGCTACCTCCGTTGATTAATGCAACAATTGGATATTCCCTTTTCGTATCGTTAGGGTGTGCCGAGAATACTTTTGTGTGCCTTTCCTGACGTCCTTTGATAGAGACGATTTTACCCTTTTCGAGAAATAGATCTGAAATCTCAACTGCTTGGTTTAAAAGTCCTCCCGGATTATCTCGAAGATCCAGGATGAGTCCTTTTAGCGGCACTTCGTCGGATTCAAGTAGGTCTAATGCCTCAAGGAGATCTTCGTGCGAACTATCTCGAAAATTCGTAATCCAGATATACCCATAGCCTGGCTGAAGCGAAATCCATTTGACGCTCTCTATGGGAATCAAATCGCGAATCAGCGTAAATTCAATCGGTTTCGGTGTACCTTCTCGAGCGACCGTTATCACAACGCTGGTCCCTTTCGGCCCTCTCATTTTTTTGACGGCCTGCCATAGCTCCATATCTTGGGTCAGCTCACCGTCAACTTTGATGATTTTATCACCCGCTTGTACACCTGCCCGGTAGGCCGGGGTTCCTTCGATCGGTGAAATCACGGCAAGGATTCCCTTCTCCATTGTTATCACGATACCGATGCCGCCAAATTCTCCGTGGGTATCGACCTGGAGTTCTTCGAAAGCCTCTGGTGGCAACAATGAGGAATGCGGATCAAGACTACGAACCATACCTTGTATGGCCTTTTGAATAAGCTCCTTTGTATCCACCGAATCGACATAATTTTTTTCCACGAGTTCAATGACATCTGAAAACAATTTCAAGCCCTTATATGTTTCTTCGTTGGTTGCGAACAAATCGCGGTGGAAGCCTGAACCAATGGTCCAAAATACAATGGCTGTTGCGACTATCAGCCAAAATTTCTTGTATCGATTTTTTTGGGTTGCCATAAAATTACTCCTTTGAATCGATTGGTTTTTTTGTTATCCTTTCTTAATCCACTCTATCGGGTCCAGGGGTTTGCCATGATGACGTACTTCAAAATAGAGCCTGGGTCCGATCATCGAACCGGTATCACCAACGGTTGCGATGACTTCTTGTTTATCGACCGCATCCCCCTTGGTTTTGAAAAGTTCTTCTGTATGCGCGTAAACGGTGTAGTAACTCTCCCCATGATCGATGATGATCATGTTACCATAACCTTTAAGCCAACTGGAATAAATTATTCTCCCGTTAGAGACGGCATAAATCGGTTCTCCCCTGTCTGCTCGAATATGAATACCGTTTCGAAACCCTTTTGTGCCGAACTTGGAATTCTCATAAGTACCAAAACGGGTAATAACGGTTCCTTTAACCGGCATTTTCAAGAATCCCTTTAAAGTGATAAAGTCTTTTTGTAAAGGGTTTCTCGCCACATGGGCGGATCGCCCCTGTTTTTTCAGATTTATTATGGTTTGGTCCAACTCAACAGCCGCTTGTTTTAAAGATTCGAGGGCTGCCAGCTCAAGAGATCGTTTGCTTCGAACGCTCGCAAGTAGTTTTTGGCGCTTCTCCTTTTCTTTCGACCGTATTTGAATTTGATCGTTGTACTGTTTGTTCAAGGCGATTTTTTTTACCTTCTGTGCATTCCGTCTGTCCATGAGCTCTGTGAGCAATTCTTTTTGGGTCAGCAATGTATTGCGGACCGATTCGTCGTGTGCAAGGATTCGTTCAAGAGCCGTTTTTCGGAGAAAAAAATCATACATGGATTCTGCAGACGTCAGCACTTGCACGCCGCCCACCCGACTGAGCTTATACAAAGCAACCAGTCGTTTGGAAACATAGATTTCATTTGTTTCAATACGCCCTAACAGGGCTTTCACTTCAGCTGCCGTTTCTTTTTGCCGACGATCAATTGCAGTGAGTTCGAATTTGAGCTCCGATATCCGTTTTCTGGTGTCATCGAGTGATCGGTCGATGTGATTTAACCGGTTGATCAGTGTCGTTTCCTTATTAGAAAAGGTATTTACGTTTTCTTTCCGTTTTTCGATCTCTCGCTGAATCGTACGTGATTTTCTTCGAACCCCCTCAAGTGATTGATCCCTGCCGGTATGGCTCACGGATTTTTCCTTGAGTTTATCGGTCGTTACAACGCCAATCTCTGCTGCCTCAATAACGGTCGGATTCAACGTTAAAGACATTACAATCGAAGAAAGGATTATGACTTTAAAAACTGTTTCAGAGAAAGAAAGCTCCCCAGCCATCCGACAACCATGCTACAAAAAAATATTGCGACTAAAAAAAACGGAGATAGAAACCGGATTCGGGAAAGACCCGATGCAAGCCCCTGCGCGATATTAGACGTGATGAACGTAAATGAAACAAACAAAACAAAAAGGCCACCGATGCCTCCCAGTGCACCCTGGATGAGCCCCTGGACATAAAACGGTATTTTAATGAAACGATCAGTGGCACCGACCAACCGCATCACCTCAATCTCCTCCCGCCTCGAGTAGAGAATCAGACGAATGGTATTTGCGACAATGAACAGAGCGGCAATACAAAAAAGTACGATTAACGCATACCCTGCCAATTTAAATAGATTCATCACATTCGTAAATTGTCCCAGCCATCGCTGTCCATATTCCACCTCATCCACTGCCGAGAATGATTCGATGGTTGTTGCAATATCTTCCATGACCGCAACCGACTGATAACTCAAGGCAACTCGGATCTCAAAGGCATCCGGTAAGGGATTTTCACGTAGATTATCAAACAAGGATGATTGCCGCCGCATCTGCTCTTTGAGTTGAGACAAGGCGTGATCTTTCGGAACGAATGTAGAGGCTTGTACCCCCGGCATGGCGTGAAGCCGTTGCTCGACATTTAGGATCGCTTTATCGCTAACCCCCGGTTTCAGGTACGCCATAATCCTTATTCCTTTTTTCCACGAATCGATAACATCGCCGGCATTCACAAAAAAAAGAACAAAGGCACTGGCAATCAGAATAGACAGAGCGATGGTGATAATCGTGATAGTGTTTAGAAAGCGATGGTTGAGAATATCTTTCAATGCTCGTTTGTAATAATATGTTATCATAATTCGCTGTAAGATCGTGCGATTCGTTTCGTCTTGCGGCAACATGGCTCCTTTAATCAGAGCACAACGACGATCGCTCGACGACAGCCGATGATTACATTGCCTGCGCCATCAGTGGATCGGTCACATCCAATAGGAGCCGACCTTGCTTAAGGCTGATGACCCGACCACCGGTTCTACGGATCAATTCTATATCATGTGTCGCAATGATGACCGTCGCCCCTCCATCATGAAATGTTCTCAAAAGGCCCAAGATAATATCTGCGGATTCGGCATCCAAATTGCCCGTTGGTTCATCGGCGAGAATGATGGTGGGATCACCTGCAACGGCTCTTGCCACCGCCACCCTCTGTTGTTCGCCACCGGACAAGCTCGGCGGAAACGTGTCAAGCCGGTCTTCCATCCCCACTGTTCTGAGTACACTTTTTACTTTCTTTTGAATATGCCTGAGCTTCAACCCTGCTACTTCAAGAACCAATGCGACGTTCTCATAGACTGTCTTTGTGGGGATGAGTTTGTAGTCTTGGAAGATAATGCCAAATTTACGGCGAAAATGGGGAATTCGATTGCGGGGAATTCTCGATAAGTTTATGCCATCAATCAGCAGTTGCCCTTCGGTTACAGGTTCTCCAAGATACAGGAGTTTAAGCAATGTGGTTTTACCGGCCCCACTTGGGCCACTGATATAAAGCAGTTCATTTCTGAAAATATCGAGACTTAGATCAACTAAGACGTTTCTGCTACCATAGCGCTTGCAAACTCCAAAGAGCCTGATGATTGCATCTTTATCCGATTCAGGATTCATTCGAAGACTTCCAGACCCATCGCCCGGTATAAGGCTGCTTTGGAAATCTTGAAATCATAGAGTGCTGTAAAAAAATTTACCTGAGTTCTGTTTAGCAGTGTCTGAGCGATTAAGACGTCTGTTTGGGTAGTTACCTGTTCCTTGTAGCGCTCCTGGAAAATCCGGTAGTTTTCTTCAGCCTGCCGAATCGCTTTTTGGAGAGTAAGAATATTAACCTCATTTTCCAGATTGTTAAGATAGGTTTCTTTCACCTCCAGCCGAATTTGATCCAAAAGGTTTTCTTTGCGGAGTTGTGACTGGGACAACCGAGACAATTTTTCTTTTCTACCATATGCAGTTCGGCCCCATTCCCAGAAATCCCAGGATGCCACAGCGGAGACAGACCATCCTTCCGGATCAAAAATCCCTTCGCCACCACTCACATCCGGCTCGGTGCCCGCTTTAAAATAGGTACCTCGAAGATCGACGGTGGGATAAAAATCCCTTTCAGATAGATCCACGTCACGCTCAGCGATTTGGACTTCTTTTTCGGCCAAATTCAGTTCCAAACGGTTTTGCCCAGCGGTCTTCTGGCACCAATCCAGTTTGCGTTCAAAGGGGGTATAGGTCAGGATATCTTCAAGTTCAATGGGTGAGTTGATGGGCCGGCGCAACAATGTGTTAAACCGCGCCCTTGCTGTTTCCAGATTGTTCCCCGCAAGTATGAGTTCCTGTTTTGCATTGGCCAGCTCAACATCGGACTGTAAGAAATCATTTAAGGGTGACATTCCCACTTCATAGAAATTTTTAGCAACCTCTCGTTGGGCGGCTATCTGTTCGACGGTTTGCTGAGCAATCTCATGAAGTTTCTGGGCTTTTAAGAGGTTATAATAGGCTGTCTTGGCTTCGAGAATGATATCCTGGCGGGTAAGTCTTTCATTGATTTTTGAAACGTCAAGATCGAGGCTTGCAATTTTGTACCGATTCAATATCGAGTATCCGGTGAAAATCGGTTGCGTAACCGTCGTTGAAAAATCAAATCGATTCTTTGAGCCCCTGGCAAAACCACCGATGCTGGATCCTTCGTCATTTCTTCGATACTGATAATCAGCGCTGAAGGTAGGGTAGAAATTGGTTTGCTGAGCTTTTTTTGTCGCCCCGGCAGCCTGAACTCCCGCTTTTGAGATTTTGAGTTCAAGATTCGCCGAAATGGCCGCTCCAATGGTGTCTTTAAGGGTGAATTTTTGGGCTGGTTCTTTGTACTGAAGAAAATCGAGCTTATCCCCCACGACCGTTAGGGGATCGACTTCGTCGGTTGTGGTAAAGCCACCCGGTTTTGGTGTTGCCCCCTCGGAGGGTTTTATCGCGGCCGCCTGGGCAACGGGTTTATGTGCCTGTTTTTTTGTGGCGGACACCCGCCTGGGTTCTGGAAGATTCTCAGTTGGTTTTGTTGCTGCATCAGCAACACCTTCTCCCACCTTAATTTCGATGCCGTTTTCAGTCGTTACATAAGAATACGCGGTAAGGCAGGGGGGTATCGTATCAAGAACCACCCTCAGTTTTTGGGGATCTCCATAGTGTCGAACCCTTTTTAACCAGGGGGTGTTCACGGAAAACGATTGTTCTTTATTGAAAGGGCTTTTGATGCCGAACAAATCGAAAACGATTCGGGCAGGTTCATCAAGTGTAAATTTTTTGTACGACTTAATTTCTGCATCTGTGCGAACAGTGACAAGAACACCGGTTTCCAGGCGTGCTATATCGATTGCTTGGAGGCGGGTTTGTTGGTTCTGCGCGTCAGAAAATTCAGGAAATATAAACTGGTATCCAAATAGAACAATAAGTATCCAAAATACCGAGTATTTTATACTATGGTTGTTGCCGGAATACAAGGATCTCTTCTCGTTTCGGATTCAGGGTTTATCCGTATCGTTTTAGTCCATAGGAATCGCTTTTAATCAACCAACGGCTAAACAATATGCTATCAACAAAGATGCCCGCTGTTTTTACCGTTCAAATATCTTTATACGATTGAGTGCCCGAAATCAAGAATTTATTGAACTAAGCTACTAACCATTGTGATTTAGACCCGGTAGTGAACACGAGGGTGTCGGGTGAAATTTTTAAGTTAGGGAATATACGATGCGCAGGCGTCATCCGATTCCCAAGCGGTTACTCGACTGACTCGAAAGCCGGTGGCGTCGATTTTCGTTTGAAGTGTTTGGGCAATATGTACGGCAATCTTTTCCGAAGAAGGATTGCCATCCTGAAAATAATCCAGTTCGTTTAGAAACTTGTGATCCAGCGTTGCCATTACCTCTGCGACGTGTTGTTTTATCTCTCCAAAATCAATTAACACGCCGGCTTCGTTCAGGTTTTCACCAGACACATTCACTTCGATCTTCCAATTATGGCCATGTAAGTTTTCACATTTATCGGCCACCATTTTGAGTTGATGGGCCGCAGCAAAATTCGTAACGACTTTGAGTTCAAACATTTTATTTATCCGGTTGCTCTTTCGGATCTGCCTTTAAGAATCTTTTTTAATTTAGTTGACAATTTTTTTGTTTGAAGTTTAGCGAATTCTTTCAGAAGCGCTTCCTGTTTTTTCGATAGATTTTTGGGAGTCGTAATAAGAACCTGAATAATTTGATCGCCTCGCTTTCGACTTCTTAAGGAGGGAATACCTTCACCATGGAACCGAAAAAGATCCCCCGGCTGAGTCCCTTTCGGAATTTCAAGTTTCTTTTTCCCGTTTAAGGTGGGTATGACAATGGTATCCCCAAGCGCGGCCTGGACAAACGAAATCTCAATTTGACACACAACATTCGAGTCGTCTCTGGCGAAATACTCATGAGGCTCCAAATGAATAAAGACATAGAGATCTCCGGGCGGGCCCCCGTATACACCGGCTTCCCCTTCTCCCGTCAGGCGCAGCCTGGACCCATTATCGACTCCAGCGGGTATTTTAACGGAAACGGTTTTTTTAACATGGACCTGCCCGGAACCATTACATCGCGAACAGGGATTCGAAATGACTTGACCCTTTCCTCGGCATGAAGGACAGGTTGTCCGTACCGTAAAAAAACCTTGCGAACGGGTCGCCTGACCGGTACCTTGACAGTAACTACAGGTTTCCGGATGGGTATCGGGTTCGCAGCCATTTCCCTGGCACGACGGGCATACCTCCATCTTCTGGAGATCGATTTCGGTTTCCGTTCCAAAGGCAGCATCCAGAAAACTAAGTTTCAGATCAAAGCGCAGATCAGC
Source organism: Deltaproteobacteria bacterium (assembly GCA_024644775.1). Next base: position 2,969 of record JAHEHB010000019.1, on the reverse strand, counting down.
GCCTCTTTGAACCCCGGACCGTGAGCGCCTACCGGTGCCAAATCCAAAAAAGTCCTCAAAAATATCACTAAAACTTGAGAAAATGTCATCAAAACCGCCAAACCCTGAGAAACCGGCACCTTCAAGGCCCTGGTGCCCATATTGGTCATAAATTTGGCGTTTTTGGGGATCGTGGAGGACTTCATAGGCTTCTGCTGCTTCCTTGAAGTTATCTTCAGCTTCTGTATTGCCAGGATTTCGATCCGGATGATACTTTAATGCAAGTTTGCGGTAGGCCGTTTTAAGGTCGTTTTCAGAGGCGTTGCGTTCGACCCCTAATATTTCGTAGTAGTCTCTCTTGGGACCCATAAGATGTCGTTAGATTCTTTCAGTCAATCATTAAATGTAATTAAAATAATGGAAATATTAATGCTTAAATTAAGGTTGTCAATCCCTCTCTTAATCATTCGGCTGCGTAAGGCGGTGTATATCGGAGGGTCGATTCTTGTCGTTAAAGCAATGAGGATCTTCGTTTTTGACGTCGTGAGCTCATGCCGATCAGAAATCCCACCAGCAGAATACCGGCTCCGGTTAACACCCATCTGAAAATCTGGCGCTTCTGAATCCTTGTAAGCGCTTCTTCATATCTCCGTGCTTTTTCTGTTAACTCGGTAAGTTGGGCAGCGGTATTCTCATGGTTTTTCTTCAAACTTAGATAGTCGGTCGACTCCTGTTTTAGAGTCTCATAGGATTCGGTAAGCGCGGCAAGCCGTTCTTCTTTGTTGGAAAGTTCAGCGAGTAGTTGTTGGTTTTCATCTTTTTGCTTGTTGTAATCGTTACGAAGGGATTCGGATTGTGTTTCCATCGACTGATACGTCTGCTCCAATTCCCGTAGTAACATTTCGCTGGGTTTTTTATTGGTGAGAAACCGATTTAGTACATAGCCTTCTTTTTCGTTGGGAAGGCGTACCCGCGTCCACTCGCCACCGGATTCAAGCACCGTCAATTCGACCCCCGATGGTACCATGGCGATCACTTTGTGATCGATACCCGGACCGGTTCTTAACGTAATTTCAATAATTTCGCTAACATACATCGTCTCTGCGTTCACATTTGTTGAAATAAAAGCAAGGAACATCCCAGCACAAACAAACCATTTCATAGGCAATGTTCTCCGTCTGATTCGTTTACTTTCCACAATCGATCACGCCGATGTTCAGACAAAGGTGAGTTTGACCAATCTTTTATATTGAAATAGGCAGTATATAAATAATATCTTTCAAAATACCGATAAACCTGATAACATATTATTCAATAAAAAGAAATTCTTAATTTTACATATGGAGTTTCACCGGCATGATCGCATTTGACTTACAGTGTGCCAATGGACATACGTTCGAAGGCTGGTTTGAAGATAACAAAGCCTATGAGGAACAGAAGAAAAAAGATTTAATCTCTTGTCCCCTTTGCAACACGACAGAGGTTTCCAAGATCTTATCTCCGGTCGCCATCAAAAGATCCACGCCAATCTATAATGAGCTAACAATGGATCAAGCCCAATTGGCTGCTGTCGGGAAACAGATCGTTGATTATGTTCACAAAAACTTTGATGATGTCGGCTGTGATTTCGCCAAAGAAGCCCTCAAAATACATTATGGCGTTTCTGAACCAAGAAATATCAGAGGTATGAGTACACCGGAAGAAGAAAAGACGCTTCGAAAAGAGGGAATTGATTACGTAAAAATTCCCATACCGCCTACCCCCGATACCGAGTCTCAGAAGGAAGAGTGAATAAATAGAAGGACTCGGTTAATTTCAATTGAAAAAACAGAATCGTAACTTCTCTTATCTCAGTATTGGATTCAATCTCGATTGACGAAAGCCAGTGGTTTTAATAATATCTTGTCAAGGAGGTTTAATTGAACTTTCAACCGCTTTTTAAACCAAAAACCATGGCGATTATCGGCGTTTCTACCAACAACGATCGCCATCCCGCCAATGTGATCTTCAACAAAGCACACCTGCGATCGCCTATCAAGGTATTCGCCGTCAACCCAAAAGGAGGTACTGTCCAGGGTGAAACGGTGTTTCCCCGCGTGTCAGAGGTTCCGCAAAAAGTCGATCTGGCTGTAATTGCGGTGCGGGCCGAATATACATCGGAAGTATTAGAAGAATGCATAAAAAGCCGCGTCGGTGGGGCCGTCATTATATCCGGTGGATTTGCAGAAATCGGAAGACAGGATCTACAAGACCGTATCGTAGAACGCGCCCGAACAGAAAATTTTCCCTTTATAGGTCCCAATTGTCTGGGAATCTATTCACCACCCCAGGTGGATACCTTTTTTCTGCCCAGTGAGCGGATGGTTCGCCCGGAATTGGGAAATGTTGCTTTGGTGAGCCAAAGTGGGGGCGTGCTGGTGGATCAGATGGTCAAATTTGCAAATGAGGGTATCGGCTTGTCCAAGGCGGTGAGCATCGGAAACAAAGCGCTCATAAATGAACTGGATCTGCTCGATTACTTGGCGAAAGATAATAAAACAAGAGTCATTGCGTTCTATGTGGAGGGATTCGGTAAAAATGAAGGCCGAGATTTTGTGTCAGCTGCCAGCAAATGCCCGAAGCCGATCATTGTGTTAAAAGCGGGTAAAACAACGGAAGGGCGGCGTGCCGTCACCAGTCACACCGCTTCTTTGGCAGGCGATTATGCGGTTTTTTCCGCTGTAATGGCCCAGTTCGGTCTGGTTGAAGCCAAAGACGAGGTTGAATTGTTGTCTTTCTGTGAGGCTTTAAGTTATTATAACCGGTCCATTTCCGGTAATATCGGTATTATTAGCCCAAGTGGCGGCCACGGTGCCTTGGCAGTGGATGTCTGTGCGTCACGCGGTCTAAGCGTCCAACCGTTGTCGAATCGGATTCAAAACCGAATTAAGAAGAAATTGACGCTCAGCGTAAAGGACATCGCTTCAACAGCAAATCCGATTGACCTGACG
>JAHEHB010000602.1 GCA_024644775.1 Deltaproteobacteria bacterium | reverse complement strand
CATTATTCCCACAGCCATACCGTAGAGTGTTCCCATCCACCATATATTCGAGGTCGGATTTGGGTGAAGTATTACGCCGAGCGGCATTCTCCAGACATTTTCTATTTCCAGCCCGATGACGAGGAATGCGGCGAGAATGGCACCGATGGACAGCCAGACCATCCGATTGGCAAGTGGTGCCAGGTTGTTTCCACCAAAGAGATGGCTCAGGGCTGCCAGCCCGCATAATCCGGTTGAGATAATTGCAAAGTAGGCATAGGTACTGATGGCAATTCCCCAGGGTACGCCCCGGGAGACGCCAAAGGCTTGATGATGCCCAACATACAGGGCGTACAGGCCCGCTGAAACACCAATAGCGGTCATGGCCAGCATTGCCCAGAGGAGTAGGTTAAATTGCGGCCGATTAATGTCCTCTACCGGTAAAACTGCTGTTTGGGACTGGATAGTCATGGGATCTCCTTTTTCTTCCTTGCTCGATTTTTTCGATAGTGTTGGTATAAATGTGGGGCTACGGGTTCAAAGATTCAGGTTCCTGCGCCTCACTCTGCAGATCATTACTGAAAATTAGGTAGCCAAGTACGATTGGGGCCGAAAACGGCCCGAGAAGAACGAAGAGCGCCAGACAGGTTAGAAGCCAGAACCCTTCGACCGTTTTTTCCCGCAGACCGCTTAATCGTTCCAGGCTGATGCTCGGTAGCGACTTTTGGGTTTGTACAAATGTTGCAGCCATGATGACCTCCTCATATAGGGTTGCAGATGATCTTTGCCTCCTATAAAGCAAGCGATATGCCAACCTTCGAAGCCATTTAAGCTTTTAATTTAAAATTTTATAAGATACTGATATCAAATAACAAAAAAAGGCAAATAATGATATTGTGGGAGAGAAACGTGAGGAGATATTCCATGAACATTTACCCCTCCGGGCGTACTTTGCGTCCTTATGGCGATTAACAAGGACGCAAAGTACGCCTTATCTCAAAGGGGTAAAAAATGTTACTATTACAGGTAGATAAGTGATTTTTGTCGTTATGTATATTTCACCTGCGACATCCAGCACCCGTATCGGCTGAAGTTCATCATGATAATATAACTATATTTCAGACAGTTAGGTGAGAACGAAAAAATGGGCGCACAATTCGCCCGGCCAGAGGAGGTCATGTGAATGAGATGAATCAGAACCTACGGGATACGGCATGAAATGGAGGACAGTAATGAGAAGGTGGAGGGCCCGTTCAAAAAAACGTATGAGGAATAGCGGGCCCCCCAGGAGGAGAAATCAGTGGCCGGCCCCGTGTCCATCGGAAGAGCCTTCACCGGTAAGTCGTGCATAGCCGCGGACACCGATGTGACAGGAAGTGCATCTGGTATTTGAAGCAAATGCCGTGTCACCATCGTGGCATGCACCGCAGTAGTTGCCATCATAGAGTGACTCCATGTTAAAATCATCTTCTTCCTCAGCGGCACCTGCTTCCATAACAAACAGGTCGTCGTGACAGGATTCACAATCGAGTTCCTGCTCCATGGTATGTGTCTTATGATTAAAAATCACCGCCTTGACCGGCTTCGTCCAGACGATTGGTGCCTCAGGTCCATAGGTGTCCTCATCATAGGGTTCCTTCTCTTCAGCTGGCTGGTTTGAGATCGAAACCGCAACAAAACTGAATACTGCTATTCCCAGGATGAGTATCGAGACAATCTTCTTCATTATATTCTCCAGCAACATCGTGATGATTAAAATTCACGAAATAATGTCATTTCCATTCTACAGAAGCCTGAAGCGTCTATGCATTCGTATAGAATACGTTTGGCAACGCCCCCGCCTCGGGCCGCAGCACCCAGACAATCGTTTCCGGGGAGTGTACCAATTCAAAAACCCGGCTCGAGGTATCACTTAGGTCCCCGAACACCCTGACATCGGCAGGACACGCCTCGGAGCAGGCGGTGGTTGTATCCCCTTTCTGCAATCGGGTGTCGAAACAGAAATTACATTTGTCAACCGCCCGCGTTTCTTCATCAAAATACCTGGCATTATAGGGACAGGCAGTCATACATGTCTTGCAGCCGATGCAGCGGCTTTCCTTCATTACCACGATCCCGGTCTTCTCGTCCTTCCAGGTCGCCGTAGTCGGGCACACCCGCACACAGGGAGGCCTGTTGCAATGATTGCAGAGTACCGGCATGAAAATCGTTTCAAACCCACCCCCGACAATATCTCTACGTTTTTCAAGGATTGTAGTCCTGAATCCATATGAAGGGACATTATTGGTTTCTACACATGCCTCTTTACACAGTTCACAGTCAATGCAAAACCGTTCGCGAATGACCATGGAATAGTGAGGGGTATAGGGAAACTGACCGACTCTGGGAACAACACTCTCTGCAAAAACGTTGTTTACTGAGGTAAGGGACAGGACCGTGCCACCGAGATAGACACCGGTTACTGCCAAGCCGATCTTCAACAGCGAGCGTCGTTCGCTGGAAGCAAGTACATCAGGACTCTCCGGTTCCAGTTTTTCTAGTTCTTCGATCTTCATTTCTAGCTCTCAACCTATAGTTACAGCCTCAATGGCTTTTGTGTTCAATGCATGCTGCAATCAGTGATCATCACTAAGATGGACGCGGAACAAACGCTCGCC
>JAHEHB010000601.1:1519-2639 GCA_024644775.1 Deltaproteobacteria bacterium | reverse complement strand
ACAGACCTCCTTCGGATGCCGCCCAAAACCCACATCCCAGTCAAATGCAAAGCTTAACGAACTGCAATCACGCTGTTACGGAAAGAAAGAATATATTAAACGTTTTAATCAAACTTAGAAATCTTGGTCCTCCCTCCGGGCTGTAGGACCTACGGGCCGGAAGCTGGGCCAGGTCAGAGATGTTTGGCTCTGCCTGTAACAGTTTCAATGAGTAATGGAGTATTGGAATCCTGGAATGATGGTCTATCGCTCATTAACGTTATGCATCAGAGAATCTTGATGGTCTCTGCATAAACTTATAAATTACCGGTGTTGGGTTTTCGTTTTTCCAATACTCCACTTCTCCAACACTCCATAAGTATGTTGAGCGGAGCAGCGTCCTACAGAGCCCCTCCCAAGGGAACCAAAGCCATATCCTTTGGGCCAGGGTTTTTTACATTAGCGCCTATGTTGGGGCTCAATCTTTGCTCAATAGGATTACTTCGCCCCAGCGGATTTAAATGCAGCCGCTGACCATCGACTCAATTAAATTTAATTCAATATCTGAGCGTTGTAATATTTAATATATGCCACTTTGTGATATCTGTCAAGCCACATATATGATATCAAAATGCTATATAATTAAATGGTTAGAGACTATTATATAACAAAGGATAGTGTAATTGTGATAAGTTCGACTGGAGTGTATTGAGATTTTCATTAATGATATTTGCATTTTGTTCTATTATGACTTACGTTTGTGTACGTCGCATTTAAAAAATAAGAAATAAAAATTCAGAACGATTCGCCCGAAATCCAGTATTGTTGGCGCGACCACAGACAAATGTGCTGCATTAGATTTTACTGCACGTCAGTAGTTCTGAATTTAGGCAAAGGAGATGCGTGTGCGATTGGCGGTAATATCCGATATCCATGGTAACATAGAGGCATTCCAACAAACATTGGCTGATATCAAGAATTCTGGTGTCGATCTTATCGTCAATTTAGGAGACAGCGTCGGATATGGCCCTGAGCCTGAAGCGGTTCTTTCTGCCATCCAAAATGAAGGTATTGTCAACATTCTCGGAAACCATGAAAAAGCGATAATCGATAAGGCATACAGACGCTATTCAATGGCCGG
>JAHEHB010000601.1:399-1509 GCA_024644775.1 Deltaproteobacteria bacterium | reverse complement strand
CATACATTCAAAACCTTCCCACATGCAGGGTGATCAATGATGCCCTTTTCGTGCACGGATGCCCACCGAAGTCGCCGACGGTTTATTTAAACCATTTGTCCCTTTCTGAGATCAAAAAAGCGTTTGAATCCTATAGCCAACGCATAAGTTTTGCAGGCCATACCCATCGGCTGATGCTGTTCAGCTATAATGGAAAATCAGTTAGTCTAAATCAATTAAAAGAAAAAACCGTCGATCTTGACCCGAAACTCAAACACATCATCAATGTCGGGAGTGTGGGACAACAGAGAGACGGAGATCCGCGAGCAAAATACGCCATATGGGATGATGAACGCAACACGCTGGAAATCAAACGCATCAGCTACGATATCAGCGCGACAGCCGCTAAAATTATGGAACGGGGCTTTCTGAAAAGAGATGCGGATCGGCTATTTTAAGCATGCGACTGCAGCCACCTGCTTACAAGAAATTGCCAATTCAATTTAATTTGGACCTTGGCAACGTTATTAATTGGAATTTGAGGTGGCATCAAAATAGAAGGTATTAGCCAGGTAACAACGCTGGCTCGGGTCAAGATATGATTTGAGTATCTTATTGCGCGAGTTACTTTCTTAATTTCACGATCAGGGCACGGATGTTAAACTTTTAGGCAGGTTGAAATTCATTGTATTAGCTGATGCATTATTCAATCCAAGGAATCGCGCACTAAAGCAAATACATTAGCAGAAAAATCCCCACGCCTTAATCTTCGATGTTAACCTTTTTCTAACCTTGAAATATAAATAAAAAACCCTATTTTAGATAAACATTTTTCGCCAAATCCATATACGCAAACTACTTGGATTCGTCCAAAAAATAAGAGGAGGAATAAATGACTATTACAAAAATACTCACAATAACAGTTGCTGTTGCGATTTTCAGCGGGTTCGGCTTTATGGGCTTTGCCGCAGGTGGTGGTAGTGCCGCAACCGATCCTGGCGCAATGGAAGGTAAGCATTTCCACCCCAAGGGAAAGATGCCGTCCAAATTTACCGTAGAATTGCAGAAAAAGTGGCGGCAATCCCTGCCTTTCGACGACAAAAGGGATTTCGAGGAACAAAAAAAGGGATT
>JAHEHB010000601.1:0-389 GCA_024644775.1 Deltaproteobacteria bacterium | reverse complement strand
CGCCTGGGACATGGGCAGTTACGAGTGGCTGCTGCAGGGAAAAGATTTTGACAGTATCCATCCATCGTTACAGCGGCAAGCCATTCTGAACATGAACTATGGACTGTATGAGGTGGTCCCCGGGATCTATCAGGTGCGTGGATTCGATCTGGCCAACATCAGCTTTATCAAAGGCAAGACCGGCTGGATCGTCTTCGATCCGCTGACCGCGAAAGAGACCGCTGCCGCAGCCCTCAAATTCGTCAACGAACAACTCGGTGAGCGCCCGGTGGTGGCGGTGGTCTACTCCCACTCCCATGCCGATCATTTCGGCGGTGTACGAGGAGTGGTGGACGAAGCCGACGTTAGAAGTGGTAAGGTCAAGATCATCGCTCCGGTCGGCTTTATGG
>JAHEHB010000229.1 GCA_024644775.1 Deltaproteobacteria bacterium | reverse complement strand
GAAAAGAGAGGATCATGAACTGATTTTGGTTGGAGAAGTTGGCGGCGCCCCGATTCAGGGATTTGATTTTGGAAATTCTCCGAGTGAAATCTTACAACAGGATACGTCATACTTTGAAGGTAAAACCGTTGTTCAGCGAACCTCCTCCGGTGTTCAAGGCGCGTTGGCCGCGTTAAACCATTCCGATGAGGTCCTTATCGGAAGCTTTGCTTTGGCGCGGGCATCGGCAAACTACATTCTTTCAAAAAAGATCCAACAGGTAAGCCTGGTAGCCATGGGGTGGGATCTCAGAGAACCGGCTCCCGAAGATGAATGGTGCGCGACGTACATCGCACATCTTTTAGGCGCCGGAAGCTACGACCATGTTCAGGCACTTCGGGAAATAATCTTTCATAAACAGGCTCAAAAATTCATGCGTACCGGAAAACCTTACTTTCCGCCGGAAGATCCGGTTTTATGTCTTCAGCGAGACATGTACGATTTTGTCCTGCGTGCGGAACGGGAAGCGGGACGGGTTGTTGTTAAAAAAATTACGGTGTCTTCGTCCTAAGAAAAGAGTTGATATTTCGCATCAAAGCCGACACCCATACCGGTGGGTTCAATATGAAGTACCTTCCCAGACACATTGATCGACAGTTTTTTTTTAATATCTTTAATATTTTTTAACGTATCGAGTGGAAGCGTGAGATCGACATCGACTTTGGTTCCCACGGGAAGCGGTTGAGTTGTCTTAAAGAACGCACCGCCAGAGCAGATATTGATGGTTGTCAGGCCTATTTCTTCCTGCTTCCTTCCGGTAACGGCAAATCGGATTTTTGCAGGAATACTCAGATCAAAACGCTCAAGTTTTCTTCTCTCTAACGATTGCATGAAATCACCACCGCTCAAGAAACCTGCGGTTTCTTTAAGAACGATTTCCTAAGAACAATTTCCTTTTTCCCTTTAGAAATTTACTACGCTCAATGTCAAATGACAATACGTCAAATTTACTATTTTTTGTCGTATTTTTTTTTAAAAAAACTAAGCGTTCTACGTAAATCGTACTAGAGATTTTTAACCGCCCAAAGCGCGGCTTGAAGTCGGTTTGGCACGTTTATTTTTTTGAATGTATTATACGCGTGAGTCCTTACCGTATGACGGCTGATACAAAGTTTGTCCGCAATCTCATCGTTTGTGATTCCAGCCGCCATGAGGCTTAGTATTTCAATTTCTCGAGTCGTCAGAAAGACGCCGGAATCTCTAGTTTTTCCGTTTGGCCCCCTTTTTTCTAATATCCGTTTGGTGAGAATGTCCCGAGATATCCACAGTTCGTTGGAAAAAATCGCACGGATTCCTTTTAGCAACTGTTCAAGGGTATCTTGTTCATAGAAAAACCCTCGAATCCCGATATCGAGTGCCTTTTGTGCGCTGTCGGAATCGAGGTTTACATTAAACAGCGCAATGTAATGGGCTGCCAGTGTTCTGGCATCAAACGATCCAAAATCGTCCAAAAACGAGTCAAGTTGCTTCCCCAGGCAATCACACAAAAAAAGTATTGGAAATGAATCACTTCGATTGGTCGGTGTCAAAAATTCGTGAAAATTTTCGCCTTCTTGTAAAGTTGCACCTGTTTTATTTCCAAGAAAATGAACAAGAAGATGATTCTGCAATTTGTGAGGGCCAATGATGCAAATCTCTCGGTCGGTCAGTATATCCCTACGGTCGTCTTCTGAAGGCATGTTTAACCTTTGAAGCTATCGTCTCCTAACGCCGCCACCGGACGCTGTGTTTGAATCCTATATTTATGTAATGGTATAACAATTGTCATATAACGCCCTGATCTAACATAGCATTTACAACTCTAACAAATCCGACGATGTTTGCGCCTGTCCGGTAGTTACCTGGATTACCGTATTCGTTTGCTGCATCGAGGCACGCCCGATGAATACCCTTCATGATGAGCTTTAAACGATCGTCGATTTCTTCTGCCATCCAGCTTATCCGCATACTGTTTTGAGCCATCTCTAGTCCGGATACCGCTACCCCGCCGGCATTTGAAGCTTTGCTGGGCGCATACAGCATTTTCTTATCGACAAAAATGTCAGTCGCCCTTGGCGTACAGGACATATCGGCACCTTCGCAAACCAATTTGATGCCGTGGTTGATCAGGTTATAAGCATCTTTTTCTCGAATCTCGTTCTGGGTGGCGCAGGGAAACGCACAGTCTGCCCAATGGTCCCAAAGCGGGTTGCAATCTAAAGAAAGATCTGCTTGAGTGTAAACGGCTTGGGGATATTTGCCTAAGTATTCTTCAATCCTTCCCCTTTGGATGTTCTTTAAACGTTTAACATACGTCAGTTTTTTTCTATCAATACCTTCCTCATCATAGATATAGCCCGAAGAATCGGAAAACGTGATTACCTTGCCACCAAGTTCTATAATCTTTTCTGCAGTGTTTTGTGCAACGTTTCCCGAACCGGATATCAGACAGGTCTTCCCTTCCAGACTATCGTTTCGAGTGGCCAGCATTTCAGCAGCAAAATAAACAAGACCGTATCCTGGCGCCTGTGCCCGGATGAGGCTGCCTCCCCATCCTAGGCTTTTTCCTGTGATCATACCGGTAAATTCATTCTGCAACTTCCGATACATTCCAAAAAGATAACCGATTTCTCTGGCTCCGACACCCATATCGCCCTCTGGAACATCCGTATCGGGACCGATATGGCGAAATAGTTCCGTCATAAAACTTTGGCAAAACCGCATCACTTCATTATCAGATTTTCCTTTCGGTTCAAAGTCCGATCCACCTTTAGCACCTCCCAAGGCGAGTGTGGTAAGTGCGTTTTTTAACACCTGTTCAAAGGCCAAAAATTTCATGATGCTCAGATTTACCGAAGGGTGAAACCGCAGACCGCCTTTGTACGGACCGATCGCACTGTTCATTTGGATACGAAACCCCCGGTTTACGCAAACGCGACCCTGATCGTCGGTCCAAGGTACACGGAATGTGATGACTCGATCCGGTTCTATAAGCCGCTCAAGTATACCGGCGTGAACGTATTCAGGATTTCGATCCAATACGGGTTGTACCGTATCTATGACTTCTTTTACCGCTTGATGAAATTCCTCTTCACCTGGGTCTTTTTCCTGGATCGATTCTAAAATACCCGACATCAACCACCTCTTAGCAAGCGGCGCAAGTAACTCTATCTTTCAATAAATCCGTCTTTCAGCAGGTTTAACACTTCCGTGCCGCGGTCGATAATAAAATTGCTCTCATAAGAACAGGTGATCATGCGCATGCCCTGCTCCATCCAGTAACGGATCGTATCGATACCGGCAATGTGCGTACCAGAGGCGATATTGGCCTTTTTACAGGCATCCACTACTTTTTGAATGGCGTTTTTTACCTCAGGGTGTCCTCCCTGTCCGGGAAATCCCATATCCAGGGAAAGATCCATTGTGCCCATCATGCAGACGTCGATACCATCGACACCGGCAATCTTGTCCATGTTTCCGATGGCTTGACGGCTTTCAATCTGAGCGATTAAGAGTGTTTCATCGTTGCATCCTTTAAAATAGTTCGCATGACCGTCCGCCATTTGAAGTTCTTTTACTCGGAAAGGTGGCACCGCTGCTCCCCGCTTTCCTTCGGGGGGATATTTTGCATATTGAACCAGTTGGCTGGCTTCATCTTCTGTGTCAATGTGAGGAACCCAAATCCCTTCGGCTCCCATGTCGAGCGCTTTCGCAACATTGGCATAGTTTAACTCCGGAATTCTTACAACGCCGGTTATCGAACTTTTCCTAGCATACTGAAGGATACCCGTAATGATTGGCATATTATATCGGGCATGTTCCATGTCGAGAACAAAATAATCGAAGCCTGCAAGTTCTAAAAGGTCAACAATTGGACTTGTCAGCATTTCCTTGATCATCGTTCCAAACACAAATTCACCATTTTTTAGTCTTTTTTTCACTACATTCTGTCTCATTTCTCCCTCCATTATTGGATTTATGACAGCGATATGAATGGTTGCAATCTCTTTGCGAAAAACCAGCGTCTTTTTAATCGTTCAAGGATTCTTGAAATGTTGAAAATATCACACAGACATGGTTTTGCAAGCTTTTTCCAAGTTCTTTAGAATGATCTTTGCCCGTAAAAGGCTTTCAATGTGAGGCTCAAACCAAGAATCACCAATAAATGTCTTTGATATTTATCGGTCGGGGGGAATTAGGACTAAAAATATAGGGTAAAATCATATATCATAAAAAAGGTAAAGACTGGTTCAGAATATCGCTTTTTGTCACTTGTAAGAGATTTCGTTAACCGCCACGTGAATCTGAAATATCCTCACCAGCGATTCACCGTATAGAGAGGGGTTGTTTTTTGGAGGAGCGTCTCGGATCGGTGAGGATTCACAATGCCACAAATGCAAGGAGACGCCAGCAACACACTCGCCTTCCAGGGACTCAGTTTCCGTTTTTTCACCCGACGGATAAGGTCACGTACCAGATTCGGCGAAACCATTCCGTGCCCGCACATGGTCGTGTACTGCCGAATATCCGGAGGCGGCAGGCGATCCGTCTCACCCAGAATGCCGAGGGAAAGATTGATGGTATGGGGATCCATCCCCATTTCGGTAGTAAAATCCCGGATGCGCTCTATGAGCCCGCTGACGATGATAGAAATCCCCTCATTTGCCTCCTGAATACGCAGAAGGATTTCCTTTATCTTTGCTTTGTTGTTAAAAACTGCATAAGCACGGGAACCGTCCTGAATATTGTCTAAAATTTCATCAGGGGTAACCCCACTATAAAGGTTGCGACGCAATGTACTGACGAGGGTATTACAAGGGCCTGTCTGGTATACAAATTCCATTAGACGGCGCACTTTCGGTGCGCTGCCGGCATAGTTAAACCCTCGTGCTGGAAAGATGAACAACACATAATCAGTTTCGAGCGAATCGAGGGTTCCTTCTCGATGGAGACTGTGTGTCATTTTATGTCTTTTGCTCAGAGGATGCGATATTTGCTTTCAGAATATCGGTGCATCGGACCTGATTGAAAATTCCGCAGTAGCAAAATTTCGCCAGTTCCAATGCGCCTTCTTCCGATGTTAATTTGCCGCGTTCCACCCGCTTCATAACATGCTTTACAAACTTGGGTGAAATCATGTGGTGACCGCACATGGTTGTAATCGACAACGTGGTGTCATCCGGCAGTTTATCTTTTTTTCCCCAGACCCCCAGAGAATAGTTAACGGTGTGTGCTCTCACACCCGCTTCTTTACAGGCAGGGATCACCTCGGATAACACACCCGCAATTACGACAGACATGCCCGTGTCTTTTTCTTTGATACGTTTTAGAAAATCTACTACCTGATCTCTTCTTGTAAAGACACCTCGCAGTCTTGATTTGTCTGTGATTTTGTCTTTTATTTCCTCTACGGAATAGAAAATTTTCGGACCGGTTTTTACATCACCCCAATTTTCAGATCCCACGGCTTCGGCTGCCGCAATGAACTCAAGCGCATTGGGTTTAATATTTTTGTCATTGACACCCTTTGTCTGATACATAAACCAAACAAAGTCCTTCTTTTGAGATTCAATATCACCCGAACGGTGTAAGGAATGCGTCATTTGAATACTCCTTCCATTATTCCTCTGCTAACGGTCGCCCCAGTCCCACGTTTACTTTTCCCCGATGTGGCTGAGGAATGCCGAGTTCATCAAGATGATCGAGAGCGCTGCAATATCCGTTTTCATCAACCCTGCTGATTAACCCCAACGAAAAAACCGTATCGATTTTATCTTCAACTTCCTGCAGCGCCTTAAGTACATTCTTCACCTTTTCCTCTTTACATTTTCCTTCAATAATGACGGAAAGAAGACGACAGTCTAAGCAATCATCTTGTAGCTTTCCTGTGGACAAATTCGTCATCACGGCTGCAAGCGGGGTATCTTCCGGGGGAGCAAGCTCAAACCCGGCCTTGGTGGCTGCCATGGCGACTTTCTCGGCATCTCGAAGATACACTCCTGTGCCGGGCCGCCCCATATCGATAGAGAGCCCGACCTCCCCCTTTCGATACCGGCCGGACACATCATTTGTTTTGACTTCTTCGGTGCCCCTGCCGGTAACCCCAGTGACCTGGTGGGTTTCAACAGGATCGCTAAGTACATGTTGAAGCTGCTTATAGAAACCCTCTAAATCCTCTTCGATGATGGCTCCCTCCGGACAAACAGTCATTCTCAAACAGACATAACATTCCGTGCAAAGCTCGGGATCGATATGGCACTTTTTGTCTTCGAAAAGAATCGCATCAACAGAACAGTAGGTTTGGCACGTTCGGCACCCTGTGCATTTTTCCGGATCGATAACGGGCATGTTCAATTCCTCTCTAATATCACCATCTATCTACTGTATAGAGTGGCGTCATTTCATTGAGTAATTCCTGGGAACGATTGGGATTGTAAATGCCGCAACTGCATGGTTTCGCCAACGCCAGGCTGCATTCCCAAGTATTTGTTTTTTGCGTTTTAACCTTACGGATAACATCCCGAACGAGAATCGGTGACACCATCCCGTGACCGCACATGGTCGTAAACTGCCGGATATCCGCCGGCGGTAGTGTATCGACATTACCATGTACCCCCAATGACAGATTGATGGTATGCGGATTCAATCCTGCTTCTGTCGCAATATCTCGAACTTTATCGATCAAACCGCTTACGACAACGGAAATACCTTGATCCTCGGCTTTAAATCTTTCGAGCAACCGTTTCAGTTTTTCTCTGCTGCTGAAAACGCTGAAAACACGGCACCCTTCCTTAATGCTGTCGAGTACCGCTTCCGGGCGTACCCCGCTGTAGAGATTCTGCCGAAGCGTGGTTGCAATCATATTGGCAGGCCCGGTCTGATATACAATTTCCACCAGCCGTCGAACTTTTGGGACACAGCCTTTATAATTGAAACCCCGCGCCGGATAGATAAAGACAGCATAGTCTTTAACCAATGAATCTAATTGTCCCTCTCTGTGCAAACTGTGTGTCATATCAAAATCCTATTGAGGAATTGTGAATTTAGAAATTGAGGAATTCAAATTTTAAAACAAATTTTTAGTTGCAACATTTCCAAATCTCTAAATTCCCCACCGATCTCCCTAAAAAAGTGAACTAAAGTGAGTCCCGCTACAAGCGGGATTAATGTATTCTATCAATTCTATAGTCCTTCAATCCCCAAATTCCTCAATTCCCCAATCCCCCCCGGGGAGGGAAGCCCTCTGTCCTCCGCCTTCTTTCCTCTGTCATCTGTCTTCTGCCATCTGTCATCTGTCCAAGGGCCTACCCCGAAACCCGTCCCAGCCCCATATTTATCTTTGCATTGGGTCTCCAGGAAAATCCTTCGGATTCGACGATATCCAGAACTTCCCGTGGTACTGTAAGTTCCGGTTCAAGTAAGGTGTAAACGTCGAGCGTAAAAACACTGTCCACTTCCCTGGCAACCTCCTTTATTGTCTTTAAAACATCCCGAAGACGATCTCGTTTTACCTGAATTTCAATGATGGCACTGAGAACCTTTTCATTCAGCAATTCTGATTTTAGATCACCCGTGGCAGGATCGTTGATCATCGAATGGATCGGGTTATTTGCTTCAATCTCGGTAATACCGTTTCTGGCCAGGGCTCGCGTGATTTTTTGAATGTCTTCAAGGCCCATGCCCAATGTCGGTCGGCCGACTTCAATACCGATACCCACCTCGCCGGGACCGCAACGATGGGTAACATCGTTTGTTTTCGACTCTTCTGTCCCGCGGCCCTGAATACCGGTTACGGCATGTGTGGCATTGGGATCGCTAAAATATTTCCTTAGAGCCCTGGGATATTCATACACATGAGGGGATTCTGCGATAGCATCCACAGGGCAGATTTCAACTCTAAGGCAGTTTCCACACTCATAGCAAACATCCTGGTCCACAGCACTTTTCATATCTTCAAAATATATTGCTCCCGTTGGGCAATAGGGATGGCACCGCCCGCATCCGACACAAATAGGTTTATAGATTATCATATTTTTTTATCCTCTTTAAGATATGATACATGCCCGTCGATATTGGTTAAGATCGTACCATGCCCGCTGCGAAAACGCTCTGCCGTGTGGTTTCACAAAATCCGGATCCTTATTTTTCGCACGACTGTCGAAAATCCCAGATATCATCGACGCGTGAAAAATTCCGGCGCCGGAAACATCTCCCACGAGCGCTCCCCCCACGATCTGATCATTTACAATGAATAGTTCGCGATAAACACGGTTTTCCGGTTTCGCATAAGAAATAACCTCTGCTCCCGGTACGGGTGCCCCCAAAATCGTTAGCGAAAGGCCAAATAGATTCATGGCGTTTACCCGGCTAAGCACCTTTACCGGGGCAGGAACCGGGCGATACAGATTGGCTGCGGCCAATTTACCCTGGGATACGGCCTGGGGCCATGTCCAAGGGGTGTGCGTATTTTCTTTTGTAATTGTAACGGCATCCCCCACGGCAAATATTCGCTCATCCTTCG
>JAHEHB010000228.1 GCA_024644775.1 Deltaproteobacteria bacterium | reverse complement strand
TGTGAGTTGGAGACCTCTCTTTATCTCGCAATAGACCCGGATCGGGTAAAAATGGACAAGGCGGAAAGAGACCTTACGGTACCCATGAGCCCCCATTTTTACAGCGATCTGGTTGGAGGTTTGCCGAGGCCTGATTTTAAAAACCCCGTCCGATTAACGGAATATTGGAGTACGGTTACCAAAAATGGTGTGAAGGGGGATCCCACAAAGGCAACCGCAAAAAAAGGGAAATTGATATTGGAAACTGCCGCCAAGGAATTAGCAGACGTGATAAGGGAATTAAAGGCGCGACCGATCCGGGAGAGAATTGCCTATCAGAGCAGCAGGAAATAGAAACGGGAGACGATGTTCATGAGAGGGGGGCAACCACTCAGATTGAATTTTTGATATTCATCAAACACGGGATATCGAGTTTCCAGCTAAGCATTTTAGTAATTTGGAGGAGGGGTCAACTCATGGAACTGCGTCTTGAAGCGCTCACATGGCAGGAAGCGAAAGAGCGAATCGAGCAGGATATCGAAATTGCTGTTTTTCCAATCGGCTCGATGGAACAACATGGCTACCACGGCCCGCTGGGGACAGACAGCATGATTGCAGATGCCGTCACCAAGGATGTGGCGAAAAGACTCAACGCACTGTCACTGCCACCATTGTGGTACGGGGTTTCTTCGCACCACATGAACTTTTCCGGAACCATTACAGTCCGCCCCGAGGCGATAAGCCATATCATAGAAGACATCCTCGATTCGTTGATCCACCACGGCATTAAAAAAATCCTCATACTCAATGGGCACGGGGGGAATACACCTTCTATCCGCATCGCCTGTGGCAAGGTTCGGGAACGTCATCCGGAGGTCTTTTTGGCTCATTCCAGTGTCTGGCTGGCGCTCCATGACGATTATGACAAACTCCCGGATGAGGCTCGCCAGATGGATTGGCGATCCCTGGCTGCCCATGCCGGCTGTCTTGAAACATCGCTGATGATGGCGATTGATAAAACAATGGTGAAACTGGAGCGGGCGGTGGACAAACCTGTGGACCGGTTTGCTCAAGCCGGTGATCCCACATTGAGCGTCATCGCAAAAGTCGAAGAATTGACCGAAGTGGGCTCTGCCGGAGATCCTACAAAATCCAGCCAAGAAATGGGAAAGGTGTTTCTGGAAAGGACTGTCGATAGGATCGTAACAAAATTCAATGCAGCGCTGAACACCTTTTGCCCTGATACAAAAATCTGACACAAAAACCTGAATTTTTCGATATTGTTAATCAGGGTACAATAGTCATACCCCAATTGAGCGAAAACGCTCAATTGAAAGCTGTCAGCTATCAGCGTTCAGTAATCAGGAGAATGATTCTAAAAGAAATTCATATCTCTTGCATAAAAGAGATATGAATCTTTCGATATTCAACCAAAGCTGACCGCTGAAAGCTGATTGCTGAACGCTCCCTAATAGAACCTTGGCTCAACTAGGGTCATATTCTTATAGCCGGCTTAATCACTGATCACGGTTTGACACCACCGTTTTTCTTATGGCAAGCAGAAACGGCACGCGGGCGGCGCCGAATAAAAGTGCCAGTCCCCAGAGGGCCGTGAAGGTACCGCTTACTTGAAGGATATAGCCTCCAACCACCCCGGGAAGAGAGGCGGCGATCCGACCGGCGGTGTTGGTGGCTGAAACGGCCAATCCCGAACCGACGTCATGAAAGGCCTCACCCACTAAAACTTGAGATAACGGAATGGTCAACGCCATACTTAGTCCCAATAATACAACGGATAATAGAATTATCGTAATATTGCCGGTCATCATAAAGGCCGCAAAACAGCCTACTGCGAGTACGCAACCGAATATCATGATCGGTGTTCGGGCTGCCAAGCGATCGGATACGAACCCTGCCAACGGTGAAGATAACGCCATCGCTACATTAACCAGAGAGCTGATTGCCCCCGCTTTAGCTGCCGAGAAACCGAAATTAAGGCGTAAAAAAGTCGGTAGCCATCCGAGCACCGCGTACACGGTTAGCATCGTCAGAAATTGAAACACGCTTAAGTGCCAAAACGAGCGGCTTCTTGCCAGGGTTCCGATTTGGTTCCAGACAACCGGTTTCACCGTCGGTTTGGATGACTGTAAACAGAAAAGAACCGACCCTAAAACAACGAAAGACAGGACCGGTAGAACTAGAAAAGTTCCAATCAAATCGAATCGTTTAAAAAGGAATGGCAGTATCGTCAGAGAAAAAATCATTCCAACCGCAGTTCCGACTTGTACAAACCCCATTGCTAAACCGCGTTGGTCTTTTGGGAACGAAGAAACAATGTAGCGAAGCGTGGGGACAAATAAAAGGGAGCTGCCGGCACCCAGTCCGAATCTGGCGGCAACCGCGATCCAATAATTATTTGTCAGAGCAAAAACAGCCGAAAGCAACAGACCCAATACCGCACCGGTTGCAATGAGACCTTTGCTTCCATAGCGATCCGCTAAGATACCAACGGGTATGTTTGCGAGGGCTGTTCCAAAAAGAAACGCACTAAAGAGGTTGCCGCCACCAATGTATGCCACATTGAGACGCAGGCACAACTCCGTCAATAACGCCACCGGTGCGAGTCGTTGGGCATTATGAAGAACAACCACCAAGCAAAGAACAAAAATCGTGAACCATCTATCCATACACCTATCCGAATTCCGATACCGACTGTGCAACCGCAATCGTTTTGCGGCTGACAGGATCTTATACGAAAACTAACTCCTCTACCTGGGCTAGGATATCTTCGGTCAGTCGATAGGCAGCTGTGATTTTCTGAATCTCTTCCTCATCTTTGACCATTCTAAGGTCCAGAATTTCATTTTGAAGGCTGACCACATTCACTCCTGGAAAGGTTTCCACCAGTTATTCAAAAAAATCATACTGGAAAGGTTCCTTTTTAAGCGCCTAAGGGTATTAATGGGTTCATACCACAAACCTACCAATTGGAAAAACGTACGCGAACGATTCCGGATTTCGCACAATAATTTAATGGCAGGAATTTCCATTTTCACCCCTTCCAAACACTGCCCTTCCCGCTGGCGGGGCGCCCCGGGGACAGAGAGCGAGGTGTTGGGGGCAGCTTGAAATAAACGATGAAAAGGCTGTATTATCGGTTAGTTATTGGTGTGTCGAAATGCAACGAGTGTTTCTAAGAAGAATGGGAAAATGCGTGTAAAATTAAATCTTTACTATTAAAATTTCTTGTTATAAAAAATATATTTGTAGTTTTGTCGTGGCGAAACTACTTGTTGAGATGGAAGAAATCAAAACCGCCATGGTAAAGGAGGTGATGGGAGCGTTTCACTCATAAACAAGCTTCAAATCCCAAAAAAAATACCCCTATTTTTTTTTAGAGAGCGGTTTTATAAAAGGTGGGGAATTTTACGGTGTTTACCTTAACATAAAAAGGAGGAAATATGAGAAGTAAGTATGCAGTCGCTCTATGTATTAGCTTAACTATTTTGTTGGCAGTGGGTGTACCCCTGGCAGGGGCCAAAAAAGCCTATGAGCTGATTGATTGGAATAAACCGAAACCCATGGCCGAACGGCTTGTTGCGGATGAATATACTCTTCCGGAAGGCTGGAAAGAAGCCACCAAAGGGGTCAAAGAACTGGTTTTCTTTAACAGTGGCGGCTTGAAAGACGATGCGGCCACCGCCATCGGCATGGCCCTGTACGAAAAGAAAACCGGCATCAAGATGAAAGCCCTTGAAGTCGGGGCCGCTTATACCTTTCCAAAATTACTCTCGGTGTTGACTTCGAAAGATCCGAATGTCCATTTCGGTTTTGTGCGGACTGAGATTGAATATACCCAAACGGCTGCCGCCGGCTGGGTCCACCCCATCAATGAACTCTGGACACAGGAAGTCAGAGAACTTTACTCTCCCGGCCTCATGAAAGCTTTGGAGTATGACGGCAACTACTATGGCGGTGTCAACGTCGTGCAGTGGTATGTGTTTTATTATCGCCCGTCCTGGCTTAAGGCTGCCGGGGTCGATAAGCTTCCGGAGACCTGGACCGAAATCTATGAAGCCGCAAAAAAATGCAGAGCATGGGCCAAAAAGAATAAGGGTCCGGATTATTACGGGTTTACATTTGCCGCCAGCAAAGCCGGACACATTCACCTGGCATTCTTAAGCTCATTGACTTACGCCCAGGGATCCACCCTCCTGAAGGACGGCAAGTGGAACCTGGACACACCGGAATTTCGAAATGCTTATTCATATTTGATCAAAATGATGCAAGAAGACGTGGCGGACCCGGCTTGCGTGGGATACGGATGGAAGGATTACCATAACGCCTTTGGCATGGGTAAAGCCGCCATGACGCTGGCTTATTCCGTCTATGCCGTGAAATTTGACCAGGAATACCCTGAAATAAAAGGGGATTGGGTTGCAAAACCACCCCCGAAATGGGATGCCGGCCAGCCGGATTCCAACCGGATTGGTTACATCAACTATGACGCATACGTCATCAACAAGGCTGCAAAAGACAACTACAAAGCGGCCGCCATGCTCTGGTTTGATTTTTACCGGAGTAAGGAAGCCTGTATGTATGAGCTGTTGGTGGAAGGAAACGATTCCATTCTGCCGCACGTTTATGAAGACCCGGACATTAAAGACAAGGTCGATTGGGATTTTGCAGCGGAAATTTCCAAAAAAGTGGGGGCCAAACCTCCCATCGTACAGGGCACATCCATTCCCGAAGCCCGGGCCGCTTCCTCCAAAACCGCCCGTATCGAAGCGCTTCCGCCGGGCGGCGTTCAGGTATCAAATATCCTGGCAGAATATTTGGGTGTAGCGATTCAAAAGAAGATGGCTCCTGACAAGGCTTTGGATCAGGCTTTGGATAAGATCAAAAAATATACCAGCTATTAATCGGACTTTAGGATATGCGTCGTGAGAACCGTTTCGCTGAATCGGTTCTCACCGACGATTTCAACCCCGATCAGGAAATAGGAGTTCTATTTTAAATGAATAATACCAAGTCCATATCAGACCAAACATACGGCGCGATTTTGTCGATTCCGGGTTTGATATTGATGCTCGCATGGGTGCTTATTCCTTTTGTGTACGTGATCTACTTAAGTTTTTTGCGTTACGACAATATGTCCCCGGTGGTCTTTTCGGGATTTGATAATTATATGAAAGTCTTTTCGGATAGCGACTTTTTAACGATTGTCGGACGAACCATAACGTTCAGTGCGGGATCCACCGGTTTTACCCTGGTCACCAGTATCATTTTAGCGCTATGCCTAAACCGGATGGTGAAGGGATCTGCTTTTTTCAGATCACTGGTGGTCATGCCGTGGGCCGTACCGCTTATTCTTTCAGGGTTTTTATGGTCTTGGATGTTTCATCCGTCTTTCGGCCCCATCAGCGATCTGCTGATGAAATTCGGAATCCGGGATGAAGCGTTAAACATATACAAAAGCCCCACTTCATCCATGTTAGGTGTGGTCATCGCAGACGCCTGGCGGCGGATTCCGTTCCTGACCATCGTGACCTTGGCCGCTTTTCAGGGTATACTGCAAGAGCTTTATGATGCTTCAGAGGTGGACGGCGCCGATTCCATTAACACGTTTTTTTATATTACCCTCCCGCTGGCCAGCCGCCCGATTTTAGTGGGCACGTTGATCATGTTCATGTTCTCCTTTCGGACCATCGATGTCATCTATTCCATGACGCCGGGGGGCGGTATCGGCAAGTGCACCTATGTGTTGGGCACCTATCTTTTTGACCATATTTACGAAATTCTTGACTTTGGAAAAGCCGCAGCAATCAGTGTAGTTTTGATTTTTTTTACGTTTTTGATTGGGGCTGCATTCATTTACAACACGATAAAAAAAGGGTAATGGGAACGTTTAAATGCGAAATGTGCTGTTGAAGATCATCGACCACAAGGCGACACCGTATGTTATTATGATCGCCTTTGCCATATTCATGCTGTCGCCGTTCATTTGGATGACGTTGTCGGCGTTTAAGACCCACCAGGAAACGTTTATGTCGCCGCCGACCTACCTGCCGGAAAAGCCGACGATGGAGGCCTTTTCAAACGCCTGGTTCGAGGCGCCCATGCCCACCTATTTAAAAAACTCCCTGTTTACCTGTGTCACGGCAACCCTGATCGTAATCGTGGCGGGTGCATTTACCGCATTTGCCCTCAGCCAGTTCCCATACAAGGGCAGCAGCATCGTCTTGGGGCTATTTCTATTCACCCGGACCATACCCCCGATGGCGATGCTGCTCCCCTATTATTTGATTTTGATGAAACTGAATCTTTTGAACACCCGTACGGGGATCATCCTGTATTTAATCTATTTGAACTATCCGCTGGTGGTGTGGCTATTGAAGGGGTTTTTTGATTCCTTTCCCCGTGACCTCATTGAATCGGCCATTGTGGACGGGTGTTCGCGAACCGGCACCATCTTTCGGATCGTTGTGCCGGTAACCGCTACCGGCATCGGCGCCATCGCCGTGGTGGCGTTCATGTGGGCATGGAACGAATTTTTTGCACCTTTTCTGTTTATTCATTACGATGAACTCAAGCCGATTACCGTCGGATTATATTTTTTCGTCGGAGATGAAGTCACCTTCTGGAACCGGATGAGTGCAGCCGGGATTTACGCGGTTGTACCTAGTCTGATCTTTTTCTTATTGGCACAAAAATATATCGTAAAGGGCATGACAGCGGGTGCGTTAAAGCAGTAACGCTCGAGATACGGATACACGCCATACCTAAATCCACCATCAAATTTGACAGATCATGATAAACAAAGAATGTAAGGTGTCGGTTGTTGTTGGCGTCGATGTGGGTGGCACGTTTACAGATGTCGTGCTGCAGCGTGAGAACGATGGTTCCATGAACATTGTGAAAGTGCCCTCGACACCGTCAGATTTAGTTATCGGTTTGCTTGATGGAATACAAGCGTTAGACGTTGATTTTTCGGATATTGGATTGATCATTCACGGTACCACTGTTGCAACCAATGCCGTTCTGGAACGAAAGGGGGCTTCCTGCGGACTCATAATGACGGAAGGGTTCCGGGACGTGCTCGAATTGCGTCGCAGAGATCGGCCGGATACATACGGTTTGAAAGGGCGGTTTAAACCTCTGGTGCCCCGTCATTGTCGCTTGGAGATCGCCGAACGGACGGATTACAAAGGCAATCAGATTCAACGACCTTCTGAAACGGACCTTCGCCAGGCCTCACAAATTCTCATGGAAAAAGAGGTTGAGGTGGTGATTGTCAGCTTCATCAACGGTTTTGCCAATCCTGCCAATGAGGTCTACGCAAGGGACATTCTGGAGAAAATATGGCCCAATCCATACGTGGTATCGGCTGCTGAAGTACTTCCGGAGATCCGTGAATTCGAGCGTACCAGTACCGCCGTTCTCAGTGGCTATGTGCAACCGTTGATCAGTCGCTACCTGAGCAACCTGATGGAAACACTGAATCAAAGGGGTTATGGGAGTGATGTGTTGCTGGTTCAATCCAACGGTGGTGTTATGTCGTCTTCCATTTCCCAGCGATATTCAGTGAATACGATTCTTTCCGGTCCGGCTGCCGGCGTAAACGCCGCCATACGGTTGGGAGAGACTGTCGAAGAACACAATCTGATTACCTGTGATATCGGCGGCACCAGTCTGGATCTGGCAGTGGTGGTTAACGGGCAACCAACAACCGCAAGGGAAACCAGCTTGGAATACGGTTTTCCGATTCGGATACCGATGCTGGATATCCGTACGGTGGGTGCCGGTGGCGGTAGCATTGCCTGGATCGATAGAGCCGGTGTTCTGAGTATCGGGCCGGAAAGCGCCGGAGCAAATCCAGGACCGGTTTGCTACGGGCAGGGGGGGGAGCGGCCCACCGTTACAGACGCCAACCTCATATTAGGTCGGATCAATCCGGATCACCCCATCGGGCGAGAGGCAGGGCAAAAACTGGACAAAGATGCCGCAGAAAGAGTCATTGGGGAGTTAATCGGGCTCCCACTGGGGCTATCCCCGGTTCAGGCTGCTTGGGCGGTCGTTCGGGTAGCAAACCACAAAATCGCTTCCGGCATTCGAACACTGACAGTCGAACAGGGTAGAGACCCCCGGGATTTTACCCTGTTTGCCTACGGAGGAGCAGGCCCCCTGCATGCGGCCGCTCTCATCGAAGAACTGGAAATGGCCCGGGCGTTCATTCCACCCTGGCCGGGAATAACATCTGCTCTGGGATGTCTTATGGCAGATGTTCGCCATGATTTCGTCGTAACGATAAATAAACTGTTAGATCAGTTGGAGCCGGAGGCGCTTTACCGTACGTTTCACAACCACCGGAAACAGGGGCGGCGTCTGATCGAAAGCGAAGGCATCCCTGTTGAAAGAATGGACGCTTATCTGGCTGCCGATATGGCCTACGATGGACAGATTCATGAAGTGCGAACACCTCTCCCTCAGGAGCCTTGTGATCGTAGGACGCTTCAAAACGCTTTTGAAACCACCTATTCCGACCAATACGGCATTACCGTA
>JAHEHB010000227.1 GCA_024644775.1 Deltaproteobacteria bacterium | reverse complement strand
CCAGTCGATGGTTCGGATATCATCTCCCGACTGATATTCCCGTACCTCGGCAAACTCCATTCCCCGGCCCTTAAAAGCGCTTTCATACTGGCCGGCAAACAGATCACTGGCCAGACGTCGGGTTCTAAAATGAAATCCCTGTATTTTCTTGAACAGCTCCTCCGGCAGCATCTTAGGGGACCTCGATTCGTTCCAATAGGGCGTTGATGATATCATCGGTACTCTTACCATCCGCCTCCGCCTCATAACTTATTATGATTCGATGTCGTAGAACATCCGGCGCCATGGATTTGACATCCTGAGGGGTCACGTAACCCCTTCCGTTGAGGAACGCTTGGGCCCGTGACGCCATACCAAGCCATATGGAAGCCCGTGGTGAGGCGCCATAGCTGATCATCGGATTCAAATCCAATCCATATTCAGCCGGTGTGCGTGTGGCCCGTGTGAGCCGGATAATGTAATCGACGATTTTTTCTTCCATGTGGATAGATTGCATGATCTGCCGTGCCGATTCAATAGCCGATACATCCACCACACCGCCGACACTCTCAAAAACTCCCTGATAATTTCGGCTCATGATCTCTTTTTCTTCCTCAGCCGTCGGGTAATCGATTTTTATTTTCAACATAAACCGATCGATTTGGGCTTCCGGAAGCGGATAAGTTCCTTCCTGTTCGATGGGATTCTGAGTGGCGAGCACAAGAAAGGGTTTTTCAAGCGTAAATGTCTGACCGCCAATGGTTACCTGCCGCTCCTGCATCGCCTCAAGCAACGCACTTTGAACCTTTGCGGGTGCCCGATTGATTTCGTCCGCCAGTATGATATTGTGAAATATCGGTCCTTTCTTGATTTCAAAAGTAGCCTGATCCGGTCGATAAATTTGCGTACCGAGGATATCGGCCGGTAACAAGTCGGGTGTAAACTGGATCCGTTGGAAGGCGGTTCGAATGGTTGCGGCCAGTGTTTTTACCGCTGTTGTTTTGGCCAGTCCGGGAAGCCCCTCCAAAAGCAGATGACCGTCGCAAAGCAGACCAACGAGTAATCGATTGAGCAGATTTTTTTGCCCGACAATAACTTTTTCGATTTCGGCTATGATCTGACGCAAAACCACACTTTCTTTCTCCACCTGCTGGGTGATTTTCTGTATATCCATTTAATTTAGACCTCCAAAGTTAAAAAGCGAGATTTTCAATATCATTATATACACTCACTGTAAAACAGGGATGAATCAAATCGGCGGTGGGCGCTTAGCATTTAGGTAAACGGCCAATGGGGTGAAAGGTGAGCAGTGGGTTGCAATATTCCCGGTAAACGGCCGGCCGTGGATTGGGTTAGACTTTAGGTTTTCGATAAGCAGCGGCAGTGTGTTTGAATGATCGTTTCGCACGGATAACATGTCATTTTTTCTATAGCTAAATTTCATTGATTCCTCCGAGAAGAATATAGGAAAAATGACTTCCCAGATTTACAGAACCCATTGATAAATAAACTTAAAATTAATGTTTCTTTTATGGATGTCAAGCCGCCTTCGGTACCGGAATTTACAGCCGATAAATCGTTTAAATCGGTTTGATGATAACATGACCAGAAGTTTTTTGATTAAGATGAGAACCGGCCATTTTTTCAATTGCACGCGTTAAAATAGAAATATTTCTTGACAAAAAACCTATGATCATGAAAACAAAAATTTGGTCGACATGTTTATTCTGTCGGGGGTAACCCACTTGCTGCCCGGGAATGTGGAATCAACGCCGAAAAAGTGATCATCGTTGCCTATACACTCAGCGGTTTACTTGCAGCGGTGGGGGGAATACTCATTTCCGGTCGTCTCAATGCTGCGACGAGTCGGGCAGCGGAAGGTTTAGAACTAGAAGTAATTGCAGCGGCAGTAATTGGTGGGATAAGTCTTCGGGGGGGACGGGGTTCAATCCTTGGGACAATAGGAGGAATGCTTGTTCTTAGTAGCATCGATAGTGGATTAATTCTCCGAATTAAAAAGAAACGGTACTTCGATTATATTTGTCAGTCACCGTTTGTTTGACATATTTGAAGTGGGAGATAGAATAATGGCGTTGCGGCACGGTAAATGTGTTGGTGACAAAAAAATAGATGAAACCAATATGGAAGAAATTAGAAAATTGATGATCGGCGAGGTTTGATGAATTCGTAAAGGAGGATGAACAAATATGTACATTACCAATCTCAATGAGCTGGCGCGCGTTACCGGCCCTCAGGGTAAAACCGTTGTCTGGTTGCTCGCTGAGGAAAATGGA
This sequence comes from Deltaproteobacteria bacterium, assembly GCA_024644775.1. The sequence goes on along the minus strand of JAHEHB010000227.1, from coordinate 6,283 downwards.
ACCCCAAATTTTGAAATGAGATATTTTGAGGTCCCAAAAGGTCTTGCCGGCAAAGAAGAGAGCCATCCCTTTGAACATGAAGTTTTTGTTTTAAAAGGAGAAGGTGTAATCAAATGTGGTAAAACGGAAAAGAAAATTAAAGAGGGGGATGCCATTCTGATTCTTCCTAATGAGCCCCACCAGTTTTTTAATTTTATGGAGGAGCCACTCGGATTTATCTGCGTTATCCCCAACGGGTGTGAAAATCAAAGCAAACCATGGAAACTATTGTCCGAAATGCCTAAGGATTCCTAAAAACTGGTATCGGGTTGTTAAAGTCAACCTAATACCGCGGATCACACCCATGAAGAGACCCGGTGTACCCGATGATCTAAAGGGTTTGGTGGTATTCCCGGCATCGGAAGCATCCGGTTATATTACCGGGCAGTCGATCATCATCGATGGCGGATATACGGTATGGCAGGTGGCCATGAGTCGTAAATAGATGCCCTTTTGTACCCGGTCTTCATTTCAGATATCATCCAACCAAAGTTCGAGCAAGCTCTGAAGCCTTATTTTTGATCCCTTTCGACAACTCCGCGGGTACGCTACACTTACCCACATACAATTCACCGGATTTTCTGGCCAACAAAAAGTCCACAATCCGATCGAAGGCTGTAAAAAGACCTTCAGCATTTTCCTCAAAGGCGTCTGCACCTGTGACCAACAGGCCGATCCGTTTCCCTTCCATGAGAGAGGTATGCCCCGGTTTGTGGTAGTTGGTAACCAGCGAGTAGCCCCGGTCAATAAGAGCCTTTATTTGGGCCGAAAAGCCCCAGAAATAAATCGGTGAAGCGAACAGGGTCACCTCGGATGAGATCATTTTTTCCATTATATTTATAGCATCGTCATTTTGGATACATGCAATTTTATCGGGATTCTCCCGGCACTTGGCACACCCCAGGCAGCCCTTTATATCTTTGCTGTTTAGATAGATCCGCTTTACATCGTGGCCTAACGATTCGAGTTCTTCCTCTACCCATCCTAGAACGGTTGCGGTATTTCCCTTCTTTTTGGCGCTGCCCAAAAGAGTCGTGATTCGCATTGTTGATTCTCCTCTGTTTTTTAAAAAATGTACCATCAAGTTGACGGCACACCTTCAAGTATGCCGAAAATATTACCTTCTGTGTCCTTTTTTTATTGTTTAACATGAATTGGATCAAATCTATAGTATTGAATAAAACTTTTTTGACTTTTGTATATGCGTGGAATACCTATAATGTTCAATAGAGGCTTAATGACTTTAGGAGGGAGGATTTGACATGGTCCGGAAAATAATGAGGGATGTTTACGATGATTTTGAGAGATATTTTTGTGCTTTCCTAACGGTATTGATGGTTTTTTGTTTAGGATCTCAGGTTTTTTTCCGTTTCGTATTGAATGCCGCACTGACTTGGTCTGAGGAGCTGAGCCGTTTTGCGTTTGTGTGGTTGGTATACATGGGAGCAATTCTTGGTGCCAAAGAGCGGATCCATATCAGGGTTACGGCTCCTCAGTTGCTACTTCACCAGAAGTATCGAGGATTTGTCAGTGTTTTTGCAGACTTGATCTGGGTGATTGTGAACCTCTTTTTTGCTTATCAGGGTATTGTTCAGGTTAAGCACTTGCTAAAATTTACCTATATTTCCCCTGCATTACAATGGAACATGGCGTATATCTACTGTATTGTACCCGCCGGTTTTATCCTTATGAGCTACCGGATTGTTGAAGGCCACGTTCGCGATTACCGTCAACGAGGCCTAAAAGGTTTGGGTGTTGATCTTTTTACCGAAGAACGAACCATTGAAAAGGGGGAAGAAGAATGACACTCGCGCTATTGCTTATTACCTTGGTAATTTGTTTGATTATCGGAATTCCGATCTTTATGTCCCTGGGGATTGCCACCTTCGTTGCCCTTTTTGTATCAGACGTCCCCATGCTGATCGTCGCTCAAACCCTCTATCAGGGCGTTGATAAATTTCCGCTATTGGCGATTCCTTGTTTTATTTTGGCCGGATCCCTTATGGAGTATGGAGGGGTTACGAAACAAATCATCGATGTGATTTCAAAGTTTACCGGAAGGGTTACCGGCGGGCTGGGTGTTGCTACCATTCTGGCATGTATGTTTTTTTCTGCCATCAGCGGGTCCGGGCCTGGTACAGTGGCTGCGGTCGGATCGATGATGATTCCCGCAATGCTGAGACGTGGTTATGATAAGGGGTACGCTGGCGCAGTTTCTTCGTCAGGCGGTACCCTGGGTATTCTTATACCACCCAGCAACCCCATGATCATCTATGGCGTTATCGCTCAAACTTCGATTGTCGGTCTGTTTTTGGCTGGATGTATCCCGGGAATAATTATCGGACTCTCACATTGTCTCGTAGCCTATTACGTTGCCCGTCGTTCGGGTTACGAAGGAACCGGTGAATCATTCGTTCTGAAGGAATTTATACAGGCTTGCTGGGAAGGAAAATTTTCGCTTGCGGCACCCTTCTTGATATTAGGGGGAATCTATGCCGGGGTTTTTACGCCTGTTGAGGCATCGGTCATTGCGGTAATTTATGGTTTTTTTGTAGGCACGGTCATAAACCGCTCCCTTAGTTTTACGCGAGTCATGGATGCACTTACCGATTCGGCCCGCATTTCCACCGCAATGATTATTGTCGGGACCTCCACAGTTTTCGGTCAGATCCTTACGGTCAACAAGGCGCCTCTCAAGCTGGCTCACTTTTTAACGAGCATTTCTACCAACTGGTTTGTCATAATACTGCTCATCATCGTTATGTTTATAATACTCGGGATGTTCATGGAGACCCTCTCAACGATCATAATTGTCACCCCTGTCCTACTGCCGGTCGTCACGATGCTGGGAGTCGACCCCATTCATTTCGGTATCATTTTTGTCGTTACAAACGAGGTCGCATTTCTCACGCCTCCGTTGGGTGTCAACCTTTTCGTGGCATGTCAGCTTGCCGACGTAAGTCTTGAAAAACTAAGCATACATGTGCTTCCGCATATTGTCGCGATTCTTATTTGCATTTTGCTATTGGCGTACTTTCCGAAAATCAGCTTATGGTTGCCACATCTGTTGGGGTATGGACTTGGATAGTGTGAAATAATGGAATTTGAGCTTTGAAAGGATTTAAATCCAAACGGGGAGGTATCTTAAATAAATGAGCTCTCAATATTGTATTGAGAGCTCATAAATCAAATGAAAAGAGGGTTATCGTTTGCCCTTACGGTATTTTTCAAGAAACGCCACAACTTCGTCTACGAAAGCTTTCCCTCCTATTTTGTCATAGAAGTTCGGCCAGATGGATCGGGCTTTTTCGATCCATTCCTTTTCATTGTTGGCCGGCACCATAACTTCCATCCCATTTTCAACCGCATCCAGACACGATTTGCCTTCATTACCGACCGCCCAATCCCTCTCTTCCTTCTGAGCCTTGAGGGCCGCCTCATCCACAATTTTTCTGACATCCGGTGACAAGCTTTGGTACCATTTCTCGTTTACCAGCGCCGGACCAATCCAGAGGATGTAGTGGAGGTTGGTGATATACTTTTGAATTTCGTAAAATTTTTCCTGCGGAATCGTGGCGTAAGGATTGTCCTGGCCATCCACGACTTTTTGCTGGAGCGCATTAAACACTTCCGTCCATGCCATGGGCACCGGATTGATACCCCAGGCTTTGTATGCCTGAATCATGATTTCATTTTTTGGCACCCGAATGCGAAGTCCCTTCAAGTCCTCAAGCGTTCTCACGGGTTTCTTTGAGTTGGTCAGAACTCTAAAACCCCCCGTCAACCATGCCACTGCCCTGAAGTTGCCCTGTTTTACCATGGTTTCGTTCAGCCTCTCTCGCAAGGGGCTATCGAGAACCGCCCATGCCTCACCGAAATTATTCCACATGTAGGGAAGCGAGCAAAACCCTACAATCGACGCAAAGGGCGTCACATTGTTAACCGCCTGGGTCGACATCTGGATAATCCCCGATGAAACCTGATTTACATTATCCTGCTCCGATCCCATCTGACCGCTCAGAAAAAGCTCGACCTTAACGCTGCCGTTGGACATCTGTTCCGCATATTTTTTAAATGCGAGACCAAAAATACCATGATAGCTGTTTTCCGGGTTGGCGGTGGCAAATTTGATGGTCACATCTTTTGCCTCCAATCCGGTTGCACCTAAAAACCCGCCTGTTAGTGCGACTGCCATAAGAATTCGTAGTAATTTGTACATTCCGTCACCTCCTTAAGTTGTTGCCTGTCAGGAAATATTATACAATTTTCAAAGGTCTTCGATCGTGCAAAGCGCCATACGTTGCAAGGCTGCTAACGCAGCAAGGCATAGGTCATTGCGTCGACGAATTCGGGAACTTGGGGGGGTGTTTGTCCAGTCACCAATCGACCGTCGACAATGGCGGCTGTTCCAATCAGATGTTCTCCGCCCATAATGGTAACGGAATCAAAGCAGGCATCCCAACCAGCCACTTTTTTGCCTTTCACTAAATCAGCCGCAGCCACAGGAATGGCTCCATGACAAATGGCGCCGATCAACTTACCGGCCGCCCAGGCATCTCTCAGCCACTCGCGATGCATTACCGAAATCTGCCAGGGGTTGAAGGCACCGGGAATAAACACGATGTCAAAATCAGACATTTTGATATCTTTTTGTTTGATGATCTTATAATAACTGTCGGGGATCTCCTGAAAAGGAATGGTGGAACCAAAATTTCCATGCCTTACATCCAGTCCCAACAGCCCGGGCCTTGATTTCGTTTCCGGCTCGAAGAGGCCGATGATAAAATCCGCCCCTCTGTATATCAGCTCCAGGTAAGGCGCACTGAGTTCAATGTCTTCCCAATCTTCGGTGATCATAATCATGACCTTTTTGCCCTTAAGTATCCCTTTGTGCCGATCTACAAAATTTGGGTCTATTGCTTTGCACACTGCCCTTAAAACGGCAGCGGAGTCAGCCGTATGTCTACCGGTGATGATGTTGCCGTCCGTGAGAAACGGTTCGCTCCTGAAATCGGCGATTTTCCTCAACATGTAGTCAACGGAACGATTGCCGGTGCATTTTTTGCCGTTCATCACACCGATATGAATCAGCGGCATAATACCGCCGCCGATAGCGGCGATGGGAACGTTTCTTTCGGCCATGGCTTTTATAAACTTGATGGCCTCGGGGTCTGCGACAGCGACGTCGCCAGCGTGATCACCCATAATGACGAGGGCATCGTATGCCATGGGATCTGCCGGATCTTCACCCATCAAATACTTGTAGCTCACCTTGTTCGCAGCCAAAACAGGAACAGGATCCAGGCTCAGTCCCCACATGCCATGGGGCGTTTTGCTGCCGAAGTTCGGCCGCACTTCTTTCCATAAGTGATTGTTATTCAGCACAAACTCACACAGACCGCCAAATTCGCCGATAAACGACATAAAATAATACGCCTGGTAGTCGCTAAACTCACTGGATGCAAACACAGCGATTTTTTTCCCGGCCAGCGGACCCTTAGGCTTTATCTGTCCGCCATATTCACCCGACCACATAACGACACCATCTTTTTCGATTATCTCGATCCCCGTCTGCTTGGCGATATCCAGGTAGTCGGCTGACAACGCCTGCCCTCCAGCGAAAAGAAGCACAAAGCCCATTAACGTCAAAAGAACTGAAATTTTTCTAAAGAAAGCTTTCATTTTCCTTCCTCCTCATTTATAGGTTTGTTGATTTTCTCTCCTTCCCCTGCAGTTTATCGAATCCATCACCTCCTTTCTTTGTCGGTCATGTTTTCCCGCATTCGTTATCAGTGCGAGGTGTTTTGCTGTCCATAAGTCATTGTGCGCTCCACCTGTCGGCGATAAGTTCGTCTACTGGATCAATTTGGAGCGCACCTGGAATGCCTTTCAGTTTTTCTTTTCCCCTGGGGATCAGGATTTTGTGCTTGAGCATTTTAAGTTCGTTTAGGCTCAGTCCGAAGGTTCGATCAACCATAGCCTGGCAGCAATGCTTGCTTTGGCTATAAAAAGTCTGCGAATGTCCTACACGGCACCTGCATTTTATTAAATTGGTTGTTTGCTGTATGAAGATACTAAATCTATGACTAAAACAATTGATCTGTCAAACATTTTGGTCGGTAAACCCGAATTTTCCACAAAAAACGATGAAAAACATTGAGTTGTGCTGTTCCTTGAAATCACGGGTAAGAATCGAATATCCGAATAAGTTTAAATTCAACGCTTAATATTGTTTGTAGTTTCA
>JAHEHB010000600.1 GCA_024644775.1 Deltaproteobacteria bacterium | reverse complement strand
CCCTGAATGTCGATCCAATAGCGTGCGCTGGTTGCGGCAAACTAATAAATAACAAAATTTAATTTTGATATGAAATTTTCATTCCCAGACTCAACCCTAACCTGTGGGTTAATTTTGATTACAACCAACCGGTGACGGTCCGCAATTCGTGCACATATTGGGCCCCGCTGCCGCCGGTATGCCGCCGATGTTGTTGGAAGCACCTACCGAAAATGAGGACATCAGCTTCTTGACTTCCCCCTGGCAGAGCGGGCATTTCATCTGGGCCTTGTGGCTTGTTACCATTCGATCAAATTTATAGTTGCAGGGTTCACAATTATATTCGTATATGGGCATATTTTCCCTCCAATATTTTTAGTTGTAGAGTTATTGTTCACCGCGGAGACGCGAAGGACGCTGAGGGTTATTTTTTTGTTCCTTTTCTTTGCGTTCTCAGCGTCTCTGCGGTGAACTATTAAGTTTGCAGCAAATAATATAAGATCCCAACCGCGCCTATGCAAGAGACAGGCTTTAATCCCATCGAGCGACATCGGTACACCGAAATTTTCATCTGATTTTATTCTCAATAAATCTAAAAATTTGTCGATATTTATTGTTATAACTTGCCGGAAGCTTGGAAATGAAAAATCAGCCAAAAACACAAAAACAAAAACAGATGAATTCGAATGGCATAATCAACTCGTCAGGCATTGCCAACGCACTTTTAATCACCATCGTCGCTATATTTGTAATCTTTGTTGCGGCAGGCGTTTATGCGGTTAAAAATCGTCACATTTGGATTGCACACGGCATTACCGCTGCCATGAACGCTGTGATCAACAACTCCGGATTGCCCTCTCAGGAAAAGTCACAGATAACTGAAATTATCCATCAAATAAATCAAGGTTACCTGGCCGGGGAAATCTCGACCGCGGAACTCGGTTTGATCTTTGAAGGTATGGCAAAATGCCCGGCATTGACCATCGGGCTCGTGACCCAGTTTGAGCAAAGCTATGTCGTACCATCAGGCTTAAGCAGCGCTGAAAAGCTTGCTGCTGATACCCATCTGAACCGTTTGGCCAGGGGAATGTCCAACGGAAAAATCGGATGGGAAATTGCCGAAACAATACTGGCCGGGATTAGTTATGTTGATGCGGATGGCACCCATCAGCTCAAAGCGCCCGCTGATGTGTCGGATGAAGAAATCCGCGACGTTCTGGTTGCCGTCAAAAACGCAGCTGATGACGCCGGTATTTCAGAAATGAAGGTTGAAATCGATATTTCGGACGAGTTCAAAAAAACCGTCGAGCACGCCCTTGGCCGTTCACTTTCTTAACCCCTCCATTCGCAACGACGATCAGCTATCCTGGGTCAGTGAGCAAGCGCCGCCGGCGCCTTTCCTGTTTGCTACCAATTTTGATCAGGTCTGATTAAATACAAAGGAATACCGACCTGATACACTACAGCCAAAAAGCGACCCTTCAATATTAGTTTTCATCTGCGCATTCCGGCTAATGCCGCAATAGAATGACGGATAAAACGGTCAGTGAAATCCCGGCTATTATGGATGGGGTTAATTTTTCATTATAGATTAGGGCTGACAGTAGGATAGCGATAACGAAATATAAAAAACTTTGGGTCCCCATTAGAATCAATGCAATGATCGCGTGTGTGTACCAATTATCCATAACTGAACGTTGAACCGTTTAATCCTTACATGTATATTCTACCCGCCGCACCACCTGCACATCGGCGTCTGTCATCTGGCGGATGGCCGATTCAACGGCAGAGACTCCTTTATATGAAGATGACGGAAGATAATTGCGCAGACGGGCACCGCATATGCTCAAATCCACAACAACCCTGATATTTCGGTTCTTTAAACGGTTCGCGCTTTCAATCGAAGATACGCGCACACAGCTGTTTAAAGTACACCCGCCGATAATCAGTGTACCCTTTCCTTTCGAGACACAGAACTTCAGCCAGTCTTTAAACCCGTTGAGAGGTGGAAAAAAGACGCTGTTTCCAGGCTTGATGAAATATTTCTGCCTGCTGTCGATGATACCGGTCAATCTCTCATCCCAATCGTAACTCCCCGGCGGAAACGGACAGCGGGTAAACATGATCTCCATGCGGCCGTAAAATAACTTTAAGAGCCTGGCGCAATTGTTGAAAGCGATTACGATCGGTTCTACGTCGGTTGCGGCCCCAATACCGATTGACTGCTTCCAGACACCTTCGGTGAATGACCGCTGGGGATCAATGATCAGCAGGGCCGAATCATTGGTTGAAATTCGATAGGTATCTAACGTCCCAAGCAAGCTGGAATAGCCATTGGCAATCTCAGCTCCAAAACGTTTCTCCAGGGCCGTGTTGAGTTTCCCTTCAACATCGGTATCCTCAAAATGCCGCCGGTGTTTGTTCGATAAGTTATCAAATTCTGCTCGTTCCCGGGGGAAAGGTTGATTGCGTTTCGGTCGTAAGGTCGATAGATAACCTGGAGCATTCAAAAGCACCCTGCCATAAGGACCCATCGGATCGTCTGCAATCTGCTGAAGATAAACGGAGAATTGTTCTTTGGTGATGGGTTTAGAAATGGTCAGGAGATCGAGCAGCGCAAGAATGGGCGCCTCTTGCCAGTGCCAGCCCATACGCTCTGCAGCTGTGTGGAGCTCTGATCTTG
>JAHEHB010000226.1 GCA_024644775.1 Deltaproteobacteria bacterium | reverse complement strand
AATACCAGCGTCTTTATGGCAGCCAGCGAATCTCCGGTGGTTATGGGTCCGACCCCCAGCGGTGAAGTGGTGTTGTATCTTGCGCCGCCTTTATTGAACTCTTTTCCTGTCTCGAGACAATCTCGAATAACAATGGAATAAAGCGGCAATGGCGCCTCCTGGGCCTGATACCGGTCAATAATGTTATCGTAAAGAACAAGATGTTTGACAAAATATTCAATTTGCCTCTTAAAGGCAGACAGAACGTCTTCAAAACTTTGAAATGCCGTCGGTTCCCCGGTATGCGGCCCCATCTGCTCTTCGGAAAACACGCATTTCCCATCGTTTAACGCCAGTTCCAGGCACTTTGCCAAATTTAAATGCCCTGAATTTCCCCAACTGTTTGTTTTTCCGCAAACCACCGGCTCACAGCAGCCTAACGCACCCCAATACCTGGCGTCCTCCAGGGTCATTCCGAGATCCAGCATGGACTGAACAACGACGTCGTCGTTAAACACTTTGGGTTTTGTCAAACCCTCCTTCATATTGATACAGACCTCCCGCAGAAAGTCATTCGGTGTGGTGCGGTGAATCCTAACACCCAAATCCGGCTGAACTAGACGAATATCACGATCCGCCAGGAGAAACAGATGCGACAATTCATTTGTCGCGTCTCTGCCGTCTTTGGTGACACCTCCCAACGTAACCGTTTGACCGTGGCCCGGCCCTTGCAGATATCTTGTTGCCGCATTGGAATAGATTTTGTCTAACTCCCCAAGCTTTAAGTAGAAACAGTCGATGAGTTCAAGTGCCCCTTCTTTTGTCAAATGACCCGCTTCTACATCCTTACGATAATAGGGGTAGAGGGTCTGGTCGGGCACACCCAACGCAATGGCCAGCCCATTGGCCTCTGTTTGTATCGCCACCTGGAAAAAATACATGCACTGAAGCGCCTGCCAAAAATTTTTGGCCGGTTCTGCCGGGACGCAACGGCAGTTTTGACAGATCCTCAGAAGCTCCCCGCGCCGTGTTTCATTTGTTTCCTGTTCAGCCAGACGCTCGGCTGCCTCGGCATATCGATTCGCAAATTTAATCACCGCATCACAAACGATACCGCAGGCTTTGTATAGGTGATATTTTTCGTCATATTCGAGATCTCCCGGAGCCAGGTCCTTCAATCGTTCCAAACACGTTTCTTTTATCTTCTTTAAACCCTGTTGCAGCACAGATTCATAATCCGGGACCATGTGGCCCGGGCCGGACATGGTAAAATTTTCATTGGCAAAAATACCGTAGTTCAGCATCTCCTCAAGCTCAGGCGGAAGCGCACCCTTGATTTTGTCCCGCAGGCATTTGCCTTTCCAGTAAGGCAGGACATCCCGCAGGGTTTGTTTTTGCTCCTCTGTAATATTAAAACGGTCCCCTTTCCGAGTGGGAAACGTATCCATATCGTTTAAGATCCAATCAATGGCGTATTCAGGAAATAACGGCACACCACAGCATTTTTTGGCATGATTCCCTACGATGAGTTCATCTTCCCGAACCTCGATATGCACCCGGGAGAGGATCGCATCGAGTGCCAACGCTCTCTTTATAATCTGCGGTTTCTCTTCATTTTCCCTGTATACTTTCGTAACAATGACCGCACGCTCGATATCCACATGTCGGTCGCTTTCCACAAAGTGCTTTCTCAGCTGTTCAATCCTTGCATTCATTTTTCCCTCCTGAATTTCCGCAGGAAAATCGATTTTGGATACATATGTACGTGATTATCTGGATATAACTTATTTTTCATGTTCAAAATCTACCGCAAAAAATACAAAGTAAGAGTTTTTATTTAACTTCGTGCGTCTTCGTGCTCTTCGTGGTGAATAAAAACTTAAATTGTTGGAACGTAGCGTATAGTTTAGCAAAGCTACAGACCACCCCCCTCGATTCGGCATTCCATGCCTTCCGTTTCAATAACCTTCTTAAGCAACCGTAGCCGTTGGGATTTGGGAGGCTTAATATTCGGCAATGGATAATGAATCTCCAGTTTTCTGTATTTAGAAATACCCAGACGGTGATAGGGCAGCAATTCAACCCATGAAACAGTCTTTAGCCCCCTCAAAAACACAGCCATTTCTCTCACATTGTTCATTGTATCATTATATCCTGGAACAACCGGCATTCGAACCACAACAGGCACGGAACAGCCGGCAATTTCAGACAGATTGTTTAATATTAATTGATTGTCGACCCCGGTTAATTTCCGATGCGCGTTTGGGTTCATGTGTTTGATATCAACTAGTACAAAATCCAGCTGAGATATAATTTGAGATAAATGTTCCCAATTACAGAATCCGGAGGTTTCCATAGCGGTATGAATATCTTTTTCTTTGCAAGCCTTGAGGATGCGCAATGCGAAATCCCATTGAAAAAGCGGTTCGCCGCCGCTCAAGGTGATACCGCCGAGGCCGGATTTTCTGTAGAAAGGCAGATCCTCACAAACGGATGCGACCACCTCTTGGACAGTCATTTCTTTACAATCGAACTGCAGCGCATTTGAAAAACACTGGTCGACACAGTTTCCGCACAAATCGCAAATCTTACGATTGATTTGTAATGTGTCTTTATCAAAGCTAAGGGCATTCAGAGGACAAGCTCTAACGCATTCCCGGCAACCGATGCAATCTTGTACGGTATACACCAGATTCTTTTCGTATGTTTCACCTTCGGGATTCGCACACCATAAACATTTCAGCGGACAGCCCTTTAGGAAAACGAGTGTTCTGATGCCGGGTCCGTCACTGACTGCGTATCTCTCAATATTAAAGACGCTTCCCGTGCGAGTCATGGTTTCATTCCATCTTCACCGTGTCAACGTTTCTCAATCACCCTTATTCCACACGATGCATCGTTCGAAATATTAACTGGTCCTGCAAATCCTTGTCGAGAGAGGAAAACCTTGCGCTGTAACCAGCCACCTTAACAATCAGGTCGCTGTATTTTTCAGGATATTGTTGCGCTGCTCTCAGCATTTCGGGGGAAATTACATTGAATTGAACCTGAAACCCGCTCATATCGAAATAGGTGCGCAACAAAGAGACGAATTTTCTCATTTTATTCTCACCCTGCAGTGTTAAGGGATGAAATTTCATATTGAAGATGGTGCCCTGTGAGACCAATGTATGGTCGAGCCGGCTGACGGATTTCATGGAGGCCGTGGGACCATTTTTATCCGTTCCGGCGCTTGGAGAGTTATTATCTGCAACAGGCTCTCCGGCGATCCGTCCATCCGGGGTGGCACCCACCGCCCTCCCATCAGGAACATTCGTTGTAAGTCCCTGTGTGGAAGGGCCGTAACACCCGCCTCGGGGAGGGGAATATGTTCGCATTTCTCTCACAAGGATGTTCACGGTTTCCTTCACAAGGTTATCCACATATGAATCACCGTTTCCGTATTTCGGCGCCTGGTTAATCAACCGCTGTCTCATTCTTTCATAACCTTGAAAGTTGGCCGCCAAGGCGTTTTCCAATTCTTTTGCGTCTATCTTCTTTTCCTCAAAAACAAGCTTTTTAACTGCGGCGAGAGAATTTCCGACATTCGGTGCACCATGGGCATGCAGCAGCATGACGTTGTAATTATCGTCTCCGCCTCCCTGGGATACATCCTTGCCAAGCTTAATTCTTCCGTCAATCACAGAAGATAGGAATGGGGTGGGTGTAAGATCCGCATACGCGGAGCTCGTGATGCTGTCGAAGAAAGGAATATATTGGCAATAATACGATAGCTGCTGTTGATAGGCTTCCAACAGATCTTCAAACGATTTCAGGCCGAAAAGCTGCCCTTTGCCGGCGCACAATTTTATACCCGTTGAGGGATTTTGGCCATCGTTTAACGCGATTTCCAACACTTTCAAAAGATTAATATGGCACACACCGCCGGTTACGGTGTTGAATTTCCCGGGAATAACCGGTTCACAACATCCCATGACCGCCCAATTCCGGGCTTCCTCCAGCGTGATGCCCTGCCCTAAGTTTAAGAGGAGAGGGATGGTGACCTCGTCATTAAAAAAACCGGGAAGGCCGCCGCCGTGCTCGATGAGTGTTCTGGTTGCTTCCAGCAAAAAGTCATCAGACGTTCCATTGTGAACGCTTAAAACAGTCGTTGGTTGTTCCATCTTAAGATTTCGTGTCGCCTCCAGGGCAAGATAGGAAAGCTCGCTGGTGGCATCCTCTCCGTTTTTGGTTCGACCGCCCAATGTCAGGGTCTGAAACATGGGATAACCGCTCATATACTCGGTGTACACCCATTCCCGTACCTTCGCCGGTTCGCACGCTTTGATAAAAAAGCACTCGATCAGCTCCAAAGCCTTTTCTCGTGTAATGAGGTTTTGACGTCTGTCTTTTTCATAAAACGGATACAAAATCTGATCGAATCGACCAAATGATATGGAATGTCCATTGCTTTCGATTTGCAACGCTAAGTGCACAAACCAATAGGCCTGTAGTGCCTCCCAGAAGTTACCCGCAGGCTTCGCAGGCACATTTCTGCATATTTCGGCAATTTTTAGTAGTTCATCTTTTCTGTTACCCCTGTGCTTCCCGGCTAATTTTTGCGCCTCATTGGAAAATCTATTCGCAAACAGAATCACCGCATTGCATGAAATGATCACCGCTTCCAAAAACAGCTTTTTCTCAAGATCTTCCCGGTTGGTGTGGTCGATCTTCAATAGCTCCTTTTTGACCTCGGATATGATCCCGTCCAAGCCTTTGTTGAGTATCTTTTCATAGTCCGCAATAATATGGCCATCTCCTGTGGAGGTATGGCTGGCATTACATATAACCTGGTTTAGTGAATAGTTCTTAAAACTATAGGCATCTCTGATGGTTTCCGGAAGACAATATTTTGTCTTCTCAATAACTAAATCCTCATGGGTTTTACCCCTCCAATACGCGATCACGGCACCCACTGCTTTTTTGGTTTCTTTAGAAACTCGAAAACTATCAAACTTTCTTTTCGGTAGCTGGTCCAGTTCCTCCGATAACCATTCGATACCGAACTCCGGAAAAAGAGGTGCCGCTTTGGGTTTGTTTGCCTGATTGCCCACAATGAGCTCTCCCGGGAGCATGTAAATTCTCATATCCTCCAATATTTTCTCAAAGGCCAGGGCCCTTCGAAGTACAACAGGTTTGCCCTCGGTCTCTTTAAAAGATTTCGTAATCGCCAATGCCCGATCCGGACAGATTTCGTGAACACCGTCCATAACCAAATTTTTCAAACGTTGTGTTCTCTTGTTCATGGTCTGTCTCCTTCGTCATTTTGACTTTTTCTATGATCGAATGAAACACCTACGGGTTACCCTAAAATCCATAATAACCGATCAACTGCAGAATCGATTTTTACAGGCTCTGATTCGACAAGAATTCGCTGGATTTTAATTTAAAACTCAATGTTATTAACTTAACATCAACACCTCGTGGGAGTGGCTTCCAGCCACGAAGAGAACTCGGTCTGGAGTCTTAATCTCCCGGGAGCGGGATCCCACAGAAATATAACGATCTCTTAAGTTAGTGACATTATTTTAAATTACCAAAAGAGCTGAAGACTGTCAATGATCGCTGGTGGTTTCGGCAGTTCTTGGTGAAGCTGGCATTGCGGTCATCCGCCGAACCATCCGGCTCCTGCTTGTGTGTTCATCGGGAATTGCTGCGGCGGATTGCAGAATTGTTAAAATCGGCATTTGATGATAGTGACTTATTTAACGCACTCAAGAGGTGCAACACCAGGATCATTTTAGAAAAGGAGGTATGCATAATGACCACATTGCGGGATGAAGTGATGATAAACGGCATGCGGCTCTGCAACAGGATTGTATTACCGCCGCTGACCACGAATTATGGCACCCCGGAAGGGATTGTCACGGACGAAATCATTCAGTTCTACAGAGATCGCTCAAAGGATATTGGGCTCGTTATTGTGGAGGCAACCGCAGTGCGGGCAGATGGTCGTATCGTTTCGAACAGCTTGGGGCTATGGGACGATGGGCAGGTGGCCGGCACGACGAGGCTTGTCGATTCCATAAAAGAACTGGGTGCGGCGGCGGTCGTTCAGATCAATCATGCCGGTGCTCGGTGCATGCCTTTGGGTGGAGACATGCAAGGGGCATCGCCTTCCGGATTCGCATTTAAGCCCGATATTGACCCTTTCACCATGAGCCCGTCACAGATAGATCAGATGGTTGCCGACTTTGCGGCTGCTGCAGAACGAGCGGCAGAGGCCGGATATGACGGGGTGGAGATTCACGGCGCCCATTTCTATCTGATCAGTCAATTTCTATCACCACTTACAAATCAGCGAGATGATCGATATGGCGGCGACGCTCGCGGAAGGGCCACCTTCGCACTTGAAGTGGTGAGAGCGATACGGGAAAGGCTCGGGAAAAATTATCCCATTCTCTTTCGGCTCAATGCTGTGGAAAAAGTGGAGGGAGGGCAGACTGTTGAGGATGCCCTCACGGTGAGCCGGCTTTTGAAAGATGAAGGTGTGGATGTACTGGATGTTTCTTTGGTCGCCCGGAGCTCCTGGAA
The DNA here is from genome assembly GCA_024644775.1 of Deltaproteobacteria bacterium. Next base: position 2,056 of record JAHEHB010000226.1, on the reverse strand, counting down.
GGAAGTTGACGATCAACGTTTCCTTGTCGCCAGCTCCGCCCTTTCAAAAAAAGAGCCGATCGGGGCCAATGTCCCACTCGCCGTGGCGATAAAGGAGGGGGTAGAGCTGCCTGTGATTGCGGTGGGTAAACTTGGGGACGGAAACGTGGCCGAAGACACCGTGGGCAATTCACAGATCGATCTTGTCGCCATAGGTCGCCAGATGATTGTCGATCCCGATACGGCAACGAAGATTCTTTCCGGTAAGAGTAGCGAGATCATCCCCTGTGAAGAGTGCATGACCTGCTTTGCCACCATCGGGCGCGGCGATCTCATGGGCTGCAAGGTGAACCGGAACCTTCCCGGAACACCGTCTCCTGCTTAAACGGCGAAAAATATAAGGCATGCTGATCGACAATGCGCTTGGCCCTTTCAGCATCGCCAAACTTCGGAATGAATGTCCGAATATCAGCGTGGATATGATCCGGCGTGTCTTGAAGAACTTACAGGCGGAAAATCGGGTGGAGTGCTTGGGACGCGGTCAGAATGACCGATGGCGCAAGACGAGCAATTGGCAATTGGGCAGTAAATTGCCCCGACAGGCTTAGACACATTCCGGTCTAAAAGGATTCTCAGAGGTTCTTCAAGCAAGTTACCACTGTCCGGCTGCTGTCCTGCCGGGGGGGCATATCACCGCTTATAAATTGTTGACACCTCTGCATTGCTTTGACATATTCGCAACCAAAAAAAAGTGTACGTATTCACTGGAAACATAAATGAACTGGTTTGAACTCATCTACAAATTCCTCGGCGGGCTGGGCGTTTTTTTCTTCGGAATGAAATTTCTATCCGAAGGGCTGCAGGCGATTGCCGGACCGTTGATTAAAAGAGTTATCAGCGCGCTGACCACCAATCGCATCCTTGCCGTGCTGGTTGGGACGTTTGTGACCACACTGGTGCAATCCAGTTCGGTAACCACGGTCATGGTGGTGGGGCTGGTCAATGCCGGCCTGATGGAATTGACCCAGGCCATCGGGGTTATTTTAGGCGCCAATATCGGGACCACCATCACCGGGTGGATTATTGCCATCAAAGTCGGCAAGTACGGCCTGCTGTTTGTGGGGCTGGGTATTTTCCCCATGCTGTTTGCCGACCGTGACAGTTTCAAACAGATCGGCAAGGTGTGTGTCGCCCTGGGATTTATATTTCTGGGTCTGGAGTTTATGAGCGGCGCCTTCAAGCCCCTGAGATCCGATGAGGGGTTTCTGGCTATGATGCAGTATTTTACCGCAGATCATTTGGGGTCTCTGATCGCATGCATCGGCATGGGGGCGCTGTTGACCACGATAATCCAGTCCAGTTCAGCGATGCTGGGGGTGACGATCGCCCTGGCCTCAACCGGGGCCATCACCTTTCAAACGGCGGCTGCGCTGGTTCTCGGCGAGAACATCGGCACCACAATTACCGCACTGTTGGCCAGTATTCCGGCCAACACCGAGGCAAGGCGAGCGGCGCGTGCCCATGCCTTTTTTAACGTCATGGGCGTAAGCGTCATGGTTCCCCTGTTCTGGTGGTATGTACCGCTGGTTGACGGACTGATCGGCAGCAGCGTCACTCAGACGGGGCCGGACGGCAGCTTTGTGAATGTGGCTGCTCACATTGCGCTGGCCCATTCCCTGTTTAACGTAACCAACACCCTGTTGTTTCTGCCTTTTCTGCCATGGCTTGCCCGGCTGGTGGTCCTGATTACCCCCAGGCGAAAGACCCAGGAAATTTCCAGACTCCAGCATCTGGATTCGGACATTCAGATTCCACCGTCTCTGGCTCTTGCCGCTTCGGAAAAAGAAATGATCGTCTTTTCCGAAATGGTTTCTGAAGCCCTGAAAGAAACCCAGAGTGTTATTTTAGAGCCTGAGAAATCCCAGCAAGCCGCAGAGAATATCAACCGGATTGAGGACGAATGCGACGATCGGCAACGGGACATCACCGTTTACCTTACCCGGACCCAGCAGGGCACTTTGACGAACCAGGAGAGCATTCAAAGCCAGTCTCTGATTCGTGCGGCCGACGAATTGGA
>JAHEHB010000599.1 GCA_024644775.1 Deltaproteobacteria bacterium | reverse complement strand
ATAATTTAACTAATCAACCAGTTAACCCTCCTTTTCACCCCCCAGTCTCCGCCGTCCACGCCAATGGCGGATCTTCGACAGAGGGCAGAAGACAGCAACCAACCTCCATCGTGCCCCGCCTTCGGACGGGGATCTTCAACACGAGGAAAAGCTAAAACTTCCCTCACCACGTGGGATGGATTGAGGGAGGAGGACAAGGCGATGAAATCGGTCTTACCCTTTCCCGTGAGTGGCGAGATCATCCGTCGCCGGTCCAATTTGATGCTGTGTATTTATTACGCCTGGATAAGTTGGTATTGATTTTAATTTAAAAAAGGTGTTGATTTACAAAGAGGTGCCTCTTTCGTCCACTGTTCGTTCATATGCAACGGATTGATCGAAGTGAGGATTGGATGGCTCAACTGTTGAAATTTAAAACAGAATGGGAGGAGGAGAAATGTACGATGTACTTATAAAAAAGGGTAAGGTTATCACCGGCATGGGAAATCCCTGGCTCTATGGCGATGTGGCCATTGTGAAAGACAAAATTGTTAAGATCGGGAAGCTGTCTAAGGCAGAGGCAACAACTGTCATTGATGCGGAAGGGTATGTCGTCTGCCCGGGGTTCATAGACGGTCACAGCCATTCCGATTTAGGGGTTATCGCGGAACCCACGGCGGAGCAGAAAATCATGCAAGGGGTTACAACTGAAAATATCGGTATGGACGGATTGTCCGTGGCTCCAATCCGCGAGGAATATATTGCCGACTGGCGGAAGCATATTTCAGGACTTACCGGAAAACCCGATATCGATTGGTCTTGGCGAAGTTTCGCCGATTATTTCGACGTCATCGATGCCGTTCCCCCATCCATTAACGTTACTTCCTATGTCGGACTGGGAACGATGCGATTGTGCGTGATGGGAATGTCCGATCGGGAAGCAACAACGGATGAAATCCAACAAATGGAGGAGATGACAGCCCAGGCCATGGAAGAAGGGGCCCGCGGTATTTCCGCCGGCCTGATCTATCCCCCCAGCCAGTATCAAAGACTGGATGAGGTCGTAACGATCGCCAAGGTTGCCCGGCAATACGATGGTATCTACGATGTTCACCTTCGAAGCGAAAGCGATCATCTGGTTTCCGCCATTGAAGAGGTCGTTGAAATCGGTCGGCAATCGGAGATACCCATATTGATTACTCACTTTAAGGCGAGTGGGAAAAAAAATTGGGGGATGTCTGAAACGATCCTGGGTTTGGTGGAGAAGGCGCGTGAAGAGGGAATCGATGTAACCGTCGCCCAATACCCGTATACCGCAGGCAGCACCATACTCCACGCTACCATTCCACCCTGGTACCACTCACAAGGCCCGGACAAACTCATTCAGGCACTTCGCGAAGATAGAGCGCGCATCAAAAAGGATATCCTGGAACGAAATGACTGGGAAAATATGGTAATGAGCAATGGCTGGGAAAACATCATCGTCTCCTCGGTTGAGAGTGAGGCCAATAAGCCGTGTGAAGGAAAGAGCATTAAAGAAATCGCGGAAATGAGAGACATCAAAGATCCTGCCGATGCCGCATTCGATATTCTGATCGAAGAGGAGCTTGCCGTGGGCATGGTCATGTTTTGCATGGATGAAGCGGATGTGGTCCGAATCATGAAACATCCCACCGTTGCCTACATCACCGACGGTATCCTGGGCGGCAAACCCCATCCACGGGTATACGGCTCATTTCCGAGACTCCTCGGAAGATATGTAAGAGATCAGGGCGTCATCCAGCTGGAAGAGGCGATACGAAAAATGACCTCAGCCACTGCCGAGAGATTGCGGCTGAAATCCAAAGGCAGAATTGCGGAAAACTACGATGCCGATATTACGATATTCAACCTCAATACCGTCATGGATAATGGTACCTATGAGAACCCAAGACAATTTCCATCCGGAATCCAATGGGTAGTTGTAAACGGACAAGTGGTGGTTAAAAACGGGAAACACACCGGTGCAAGACCCGGGAGTACGATCCGGACGCGCTAAGGGTATTGATAGTGAACGTTGAAATGGTGACAATTATTTAAAAATGAATGGATTATTGCGTGTAAGAACCAGGTTTGACTCTAAACATAATGAGGATGATGCGATGGATTACCTTTTGGCGGATGATCCCGAAATTGCCCGCATTGTAGAACAGGAGAAACAGCGGCTTGAAGATACATTGGATTTGATTGCCGCGGAAAATTATCCGCCGAAATCCATCCTGGAAGCCCAAGGCTCGGTATTCAGCATCAAAGCAGCCGAGGGGTATCCGGGTAATCGATTTCATGCCGGCTGCCGCAATGTAGACGAGCTGGAGCTACTTGCCATCGAGAGAGCCAAAACACTCTTCGGAGCAGACCACGCAAACGTTCAACCCCACAGCGGCGTTTCGGCCAATCTATCGGTCTACTTTTCGGTGCTGAAGGTGGGAGATCCCATTCTTTCCATGAAACTCAGCCACGGGGGCCACTTGTCTCATGGAGATCCGGCCTCCATAACGCATCAATGTTTTAATTTTCGCCATTACAGTGTCAATCCTGAAACCGAGCGTATCGATTATGACGAGGTGGCCGCAATGGCTGCCGATTTTAAACCCAAAATGATCGTGGCCGGGGCCAGTTCCTACTCCAGGCTCATCGATTATGAAG
>JAHEHB010000225.1 GCA_024644775.1 Deltaproteobacteria bacterium | reverse complement strand
TACCACCTTTATTTATGGAGGTGCGGCGTTTTTGTATCTTTTTTCATGGATATTTAAAAACATAACCGCAGGCAAATTGGCCACCGGCACCGCGTGGTTCGGTGTAACCGGTAATTTGGCGGGAATCCTGCTGCGATGGATAGAATCCTATCAAATGGGAATCGGCCATGCCCCGCTTTCAAATCTCTATGAGTCGCTGATTTTTTTTACGTTTGCCATTGCAGTTATTTACCTCGTGCTCGAATATAAAACGAATAATCGAATCACCGGTGCATTTATCACACCCATTGCATTTTTTGCGATTACCTATGCCTCTTTGTCACCCAATATCAGTGACCGCATCCAGCCATTGATCCCGGCTTTGAAGAGCAATTGGCTGATCGCACATGTGATCGCCTGCTTTATCGGATATGCCGCGTTTGCCATCGCATTCGGCTTCAGTCTCATGTTTCTGATTAAGAAGACGGATACCCAGGATAAAAGCCACTTGTTGAGTCGACTTCCGGATAACGATGTGTTGGATGAACTGACCCACCAGTTGGTTATGTTCGGATTTCTGTTCCTCTCTGTCGGTATCATTACCGGAGCGGTTTGGGCAAATTCGGCATGGGGTCGATATTGGGGCTGGGATCCCAAGGAAACGTGGTCCTTAATTACTTGGTTTGTGTACGCGACCCTTCTGCACGCCCGGTTGATGCGCGGCTGGAACGGCAAACGCATTGCCTTTCTTTCCGTCGTCGGGTTTATAGCGGTATTGTTCACGTATTTTGGCGTAAATTACCTGCCCGGGTTGCACAGCTACGGCTCATCGGGTTTATGATTTTCCCTTGACACTAAAATAATCCATCGATATATGTACGTTCTTAAACTTTCAGTACAGAATCGGGGGCTCTGTCCCCAATGGAATGTTGTATAATTACCGAGACGTTACGCATCAATCACACATTATACGGGCACACGTTATACGGGGTTTCCATGAACACATCAAAAGAAAAACAAGATCAGGACTCCGCAGAAAAAACAGAACAAGAAAATGGAATGGCCCCTGTGAAAGAGGAAAACGGGGTGGGTGGTACGATTCTTTTGTTTTTTATCCTTGGAGTCATCGCAAGCCTGGTGGTCGGTTGGGTCGTCTTTCCAAAAGTTCTCTATTCCCAGAAAGAGCAACCGATTAATTTTAATCATGCGCTTCATATGGAGCTTGTCGAGGAGGGTTGCGAAAGTTGCCATTATTTTCGGGAAGACGGCAGCTTTTCGGGAGTACCGAAGCTTGCGCAATGCATCGAGTGTCACGAAGAGGTAAACGGGGTGAGTCCGGATGAAAAGAAATTTGTCACCCAATATGTGGCTGCGGGAAGAGAGGTTCCTTGGCTGATCTATTCTAAGCAACCGCCGTGCGTATTCTTTAGCCACTCGGCACATGTCAAAATGGCGAAAATGGAATGCGCCACCTGCCATGGCCCCATCGGCGAATCAACCGAATCGAAAACCTACGAGCAAAATAGGCTGACCGGATACAGCAGGGACATTTGGGGAAAAAACATCGCGGGCATCAAAAAAAATACATGGGATCGAATGAAAATGGACGACTGCGCGAAATGCCACGCACAAATGGTTTACGTCCAAACTGAGGAAGATGTTCAAAAATCCATGATTCGACAACTCAGAGAAATGGTTGCCGTGGCTTTTCCGACTGCGACACAAACAAAGAAAGGATCCAGTGTCCAGACAGAAAAAGGCGCGTGTTTCAAATGCCATAAGTAAAGAAGCCTAAGAGGTCAAATCGATGAAAATAGACAGAAGAAGTTTTCTATCTTTTGTAATTGGAGGGGCTGCCGGTACGGCACTTTCACCGCTTCCATGGAAATTAACGGATGATCTTTCCATTTGGTCACAAAACTGGCCATGGACGCCGGTCCCGTCGGATGGAGAAGTTTCTTATGTAAATTCCGCATGCACACTCTGCCCTGGTGGATGTGGAATTACCGTTCGCAAAATCGATAATCGTGTCGTCAAAATAGAGGGAATGAAAGGACACCCGGTCAACGACGGGGGAATTTGCATATTGGGTCTTTCCGGCCCGCAGCTGCTGTACGGCCCCACCCGCATCTCGTCACCATTAAAGCGATTGGGAAAACGGGGCGACGGCAATTGGCAAAAAATATCCTGGCAAAAAGCCATATCAGAGATCGTCGCAAAACTCGGTGAGATAAGACAAAACGAAAAAGCCCACACGATCGCCTGTATTTCCCAATCGGATCAAGGAACGGTTCCGAAATTGCTCGAAAGATTTCTGACCGTCTATGGATCTCCGAATTTTCTCCGTATGCCTTCCATGCAGGATACCTACGAACTGATGCTGCATTCAATGCACGGATTACAGGCCTCGGCTGGATTCGATATTGAAAACTCAGATTTTGTTTTAAGTTTCGGAAGCGGTATGATTGAAGGCTGGGGATCGCCGGTTCGCATGTTCCGAGCAAACAGTAAGTTGCGCAAAACCGGCGGTAAGGTGATCCAAATAGAGCCGAGGTTATCCATAACCGCCGCCAAGGCAGATCAGTGGATTCCCGCAAATCCGGGAACAGAAGCAGCGCTGGCGCTTGGAATTGCCCATGCAATCATCGAAAAATCACTGTACAATCATAATTTTATCGAAAATTATGCCTTCGGGTTCAACGACTGGACCGACAGTCAGGGCAACGTTCATGAAGGTTTTAAACAAAATGTGCTAAAGGAATATCGCCCGGATCGGGTCGCTAAAATCACCGGTATTGACGAGAAGACCATCGTCTCATTGGCCGAAGCCTTTGCAAAAGCGAAACAGCCGCTTGCAATCAGCGGCCGCGGTCAGGGTGGAACACCGGGTAGTCTCCGTGAGTTTATGGCGGTACACACCTTAAACGCCCTGGTCGGCAACCTGAATACTGAAGGGGGCGTTTGGGCGGTACCGGAACCGAATTACATCGATTGGCCGGAACCCGAAATGGATCAAATCGCCTCAACAGGTATTCAAAAAGGGCGTTTGGATGAAGCAGAGAGCGAGACATTTCCCAATTCACGGTATTTGATCCATCGTTTCATGGAAAACATTAATTCGGGAACGGCGTATCCCATAAACATTTTGTTTGTCGCAGGCGCCAATCCCGTTTTTACGCTGCCGGGTGCCGATGCGGTAAAAACGGCATTCGATAAAGTGCCGTATATCGTCAATTTTTCATCGTACATGGATGAAACGACCCAATACGCAGATTTAATCCTTCCAAATCATATCTATCTTGAACGGTACGAAGATGTGCCGCAGCCCTTGGGTCTGCAAAAACAAATCATCGGCCTGACACGGCCGGTGGTCTCACCATTGCACAACACACGACATATTGGTGATGTCATCCTTCACATGGCAAAAGGTCTGGGGGGGGGGATTGCAGAGGCGTTTCCCTGGAAAAATTATGAAGCCTGTCTGGAGGCCACCCTTGGCGAGAAACTTGATATTCTTTTGGGAAAAGGATATTGGACAGACCCAAAAAACACTCCTCCGGGGTGGTATCAAGCCTTTGAAACATCATCGACAAAATTTGAATTTGTTATTGGTAACGGTTCTCAAACAGAAACCACGATGCGTCCGATACTTCCGGGGTTTCAACCTTTAAAACTCCAAGGAGACACAGATTCCTATCCGTTACTTCTGATTCCCTGCGATTCCATGCGTCTAGCAAACCGTTTTATCGGCGATCCCCCTTTTCTCATTAAAACCGTTGAAGACGTTGTCCTAAAAGGTAACGATATTTTCGTGGAAATAAATCCGGAAACCGCTAAAAAGTTGAAGTTATCTGAAGGTAGATATGCTCAGCTAAACACACCGAAAGGAACGACGCGGGTAAAGATTCATCTTTCCGATGGAATTATGCCGGGAATTATCGCACTACCCAGGGGATTGGGCCACACTGCCTATGACGGGTATTTGGCAGGAAAAGGAGTCAACGTCAATGATCTCATCGGCCCTATTTTAGATCCGGACTCCGGGTTAAACGAAGCCTGGGGAATCCGCGCAAACCTGAGTAAGGCTTGATTAAATTGAAATGAGGTTTTGATGCAAGAAACAAATAATCACACAACAGCCCAAAAGTTCGGGATGGTCATTGATCTGGATTTGTGCACGGGTTGCGGATCATGCATGGTTGCCTGTATGGCGGAAAACAATGTGCCGTTCAAAGAGGATGAATCCAACAAGTTAGATAGCATCACATGGATGCGCGTCTATCGGCTCACAAACGGTAAATCCTTTCCGGATGCGGATACATGCTATCTGCCCAGGCCCTGCATGCATTGTGGAGGACCCGGAGAACATGGTCACTCCCCGTGTGTTTCGGTATGTCCTGCAACGGCAACGGATTATAGCAAAGAAACCGGTATTGTGAGTCAAATTTACACGCGATGTTTTGGATGCAGGTATTGCATGGCAGCCTGTCCGTATCATGTCCGGTATTTTAACTGGTGGGACCCCGTGTGGCCGAAAGGGATGGAAAAATATCTCAATCCCGATGTATCGGTACGAATGAGAGGCGTGGTGGAAAAATGTAGCTTCTGCTTCCACCGGTACCAGCTTGCTAAAAACAAGGCCTTTATGGAGGGACGCAGCGGAATTGAAGAGGATGAGTATCAAACGGCTTGTGCACAGGCCTGCCCGGCAGGGGCAATCACGTTTGGTGATTTAAATAATCCCAAACATGCAGTGTACAAGTTAAAGAAAAACCCCAATGCCTTCCGACTGCTCGAAAAACTCCAGACAAACCCGAAAGTATACTATATTTCGAGCAAAGAGTGGGTCAGGCGGGCGGGTGACAACTATTTAGCTCATGAAAAGAAACTAAAAAAAACCTAACAAATGAATTTTGCCATAGGCCGGTGTAATCGCTATGTTGCAAATGACAAATGACCAACGAAATTTTTAAAAACCAAGGAGCATAGGAATGGATTCTGCACTAATACCCGAAGGCGTTAAGCGATGCCCGTTGTGGCAATTTGCTTTAGGAATTGCGGTTGTCGGCGCTGTTCTGCTCTGGGGTGTCTACGCCATGCTGCTTGTCTGGTTTAAGGGGCTGAATCAAACCAATATGAACGATGCCTATGGATTCGCGCTCTGGATCTGGGCAGACCTCACCGTTATAGCACTGGGCGGTGGCGCTTTTTTTACCGGTTTTCTTCGATACATCGTCGGAATCGACGATCTAAAAAATATTATCAACTACGCGGTACTCATTGGGTTTATTTGCTACAGTTCGGCGCTGCTTATTTTAGGCATCGATATCGGACAACCGTTGAGAGGGTGGTATATTTTCTGGCACGCCAATGTCCATTCCATGTTGACGGAGGTGGCTTTCTGTCTCACGGTCTATTTCGGTGTTTTGACCATTGAATACCTACCGTTGATTCTTGAGAACCGAGAAATCGACAGAGTTCCCTTCTTCCACAACTTAAGTCATAACATGCACGAGGCCATGGCGGTGTTTGCCGCCACCGGTGCGTTTCTCTCTTTCTTCCATCAAGGGTCCTTGGGGGGTGTCTCGGGTGTACTGTTTGCACGCCCTTTTGGATACAGGGAAGGAATCTTTGTATGGCCCTGGACATTCTTTTTATTTACATGGTCTGCTGCCGCTTGCGGTCCCTGTTTTACGATTCTTATCACGCGAATCACTGAAAAAATAACCAAAAAAAAACTCGTAAAAGACAATGTCATCCAGCTGCTGGCCAAGATAATTGCCAAAATTATTGATACCATATATTGGGCTTCGGTGACCGCGCCGTCAAAGGGATTTAACCTGATGGATTTTTATTCCAACAATCCCTTTTACGGTATTTGGATACTGATTTTAGAGATCGTCATTTGCGGTATCATACCGGCTGCTATCCTGACAAATAAAAACTGGCGGAGCAACGGTACGATACTGACGGTTGGTATTAGCTTGGCGGTGATTGGGGTTTGTGTGAACCGATGGGTAATGATACTCCAGGTCCTGGCCATACCCGTATTGCCTTTCGAAAGCTGGAATATGTATATGCCGAGTTGGCAGGAAGTAGCGACAACCATACTGCCCATCGCCTACGGAATTATTTTGATTATGCTCTCGTACCGCTATTTGCCGGTATTTCCGCAAGAGAAAGAACTCTATATCATGGAAGGATAATCCGCCTCCAGGAGGAAACAAGATGCTGCCGTTTTCGTTTGAATGGATCTGGGATATGAGTCATCTGTTATTTCACGGGGCGCTGTGGTTTGCCCTGAATGTGATCGGTATCGGTATAACCTTCTGCATCCTAAAGGCAGTGTACGATACCTACAAAGGGAAGGGCTCCCAGCACCACTAAATAAAAAGTGAATCATTTGTTTAAGAGCGCTTATCCCGGTATGCGGGGAAGCGCTCTTTTCGCTTAACAATCTCGCAGGGGCAAATATGGATAAGATCGTTATCGAAGGCGGCCGACGTCTTGAGGGAAAAATAAAAGTCAGCGGTGCAAAGAATGCAGCCCTCCCCTTACTGATTTCATCGCTGCTTACGGATGGAGAAAGTACTTTTTTAAATGTCCCAAATTTACATGACATTCAAAGCGTAAAGCAACTTTTATCGAATCTGGGGGCACGAATCGAAACCGACACCGATTGTGTCCGAATCGATGCGAGTGGCCTTTGCAACCATGAGGCGCCGTATGACATCGTACGGAAAATGCGAGCTTCCATTTTGGTGTTAGGCCCGCTTATCGCAAGACTTAAGAAAGCACGGGTGTCTTTACCCGGTGGGTGCGCCATCGGTGCCCGGCCCATCAATCTACATTTGGAAGGGCTTCGACGTCTTGGGGCAAACATAAAATTGGAACATGGTTATGTGGAGGCATCTGCGGACCGTTTAAAGGGCAATGATATATTTTTTGATCTAGCAACCGTGACAGGCACTGAAAATCTGATGATGGCGGCTGTTTTGGCGGACGGTGTCACAACACTTTCCAACGCGGCGCAAGAACCCGAGGTTGTTGCACTGGCGGATGTTCTCAACAAAATGGGTGCGCACCTTGAGGGAGCCGGCACCCCTACTATCACGATAACCGGTGTTTCTGAACTGCATCCGGTTTCCGTTCCGGTCATTCCGGATCGCATCGAAGCCGGTACGTTTATGATTGCCTCCGCATTAACCGGTGGCGAAATAACCCTTTTGAATTGTGAACCGAACCACCTTGAAGCGGTTATCGACAAACTGCGGCTTGCGGGGGCTACGGTGGAAATTGGAGAAAATCAAGTTCATATTTCGGGGGCCGACGAAATTGAAAGTATTGATATTAAAACCCTACCCTATCCCGGTTTTCCCACAGATTTACAAGCTCAGTTTATGGTACTGATGAGCGTGGCGAAAGGGACGAGTATCATTTCCGAAACCATTTTTGAAAACCGATTCATCCATGTCGGTGAACTTAAAAGAATGGGCGCCGATATCACCATAATCGGAAATACCGCCACCATAAAAGGGGCACCAAAACTTTCAGGGGCGCCGGTAATGGCAACCGACCTTCGGGCAAGTGCTTCCCTGGTTCTGGCGGGTCTCGTTGCACAGGGCAAGACGGTGTTGAATCGCGTCTATCATTTGGATCGGGGATATGAAGCCATTGAAGAAAAATTTTCAAAACTTGGTGTAAGTATAAAACGCATTAAAGGTTAAAACGATTTCGATGGATGAAAGCAATGGCCGACACGATGTTTTTTCGGCCGATCATGCCGCTACTAGTGGCAATGGCAATCGGTATCTTTGTTGGCGACCGGTTTTCAGGTCAAACAACATGGGCTTTTGGGCTCTATATCGCGTGCATTGCCGTTATTTGTCTTTCAATATGGAAAAAAAAGAAAATCTCAATAGCGCCGCTCCTCCTTTTTGTGTCTCTCGGTTATCTGTCGCTTCAACCGTGGATATCCCCCCGATTTCCCCCCCATCACATCATCCATTTTATTGATTCCCATCCTTGGGAGATTACCGGTGTCATCGATGAGCATCCGTTTAAAAATGCCAAAAGGACACGGTTCATTTTGCGAGTTGAAGCCATTGCACGGATGCAACGTTCCCATCCCGTAACCGGTCGCATACAAGTCTCCGTCTACGGTAGATGCCCCGAGCTTGCCCTGGGCAATACTGTATCTTTCGTAAGTAAAATCAAGTCATTTCGTAATTTTATGAACCCTGGGGCTTTCGATTACCGCAAATATATGAAGTTTCGAAAAATATGGGGGACCGCCTATACATCAGCCAAAAAACTCAACGTTTCGAACAAATCAACGCAAAAAGGAATCCGTTGGCGTATCCAGCAGGCCCGAAACAGGATATCTCAACTGATTGACAATACGGCAAAAGGGGACACCAATGCCGTTCTAAAAGCACTGGTGGTCGGTGATCGATCCGGTATTTCTCCAGAGTTTTTTGAAATTTTCCATCGAGCCGGTGTCGGCCATCTCCTTGCCATATCGGGTTTGCATATCGGGATGATTGCAACCGTCTCCTTTCTAATCTTTCGGAAGCTCCTATCGTATATAAAACCTTTCCTTTGGAACGCCTGGACGAGAAAAGGGTCGGCACTTTTATCACTGATTCCC
>JAHEHB010000598.1 GCA_024644775.1 Deltaproteobacteria bacterium | reverse complement strand
CACCCGATGGTGGATGATTATGGTTTTAGGGATCGCGGCCCGATGGGTGACTTTCGCGGTTTCCGTCATCCGATGATGGGTGGACGCGGTTTCTATCCCTTTGGCGGATTTTTCTTCCTGGGTGGATTATTGCGCCTGGTCTTTCCGCTGGCAGTGCTGGTTCTGGTCGGGTATTTCTCGTATCAGAAGGGCAAGAAGGATGGCGTAACACAGGCAATGGCTTCCCCGTCGGAAGTTGAAGCCCCAGATACTGGTAAAGAAAACCTGTAACTGCCAAAAAAATTACCCCGGCCTCACGATGAAGAAGCCGGGGTTTTTGCTTTTAAAGAAGATATCTTGGCATCAACCCTTTCGCTTCCAGCTATTTCCATTCCGTTGATATCCATACCCCTCTGCATTCTCCTGCAGCCACAGCATCAACCTGACATGGACTGAGGCCTGGTCATGCGCTTTGTCGCTCCATTCTTGTAACAGTGTACCCACATCCGACTTGACGAAATCGATCCGGGAGATTTGTGACTCCATTTCGATGGTTAGAGCAGTAACATAGATCAGGAATGGATCGAAGTTCCCAGACTTGAGTTGGTTCTCTACTTCCGGGTGGACCAGTATGAACTTCCCGCCATTATCTATCGCTTCCTGAACGACTGCATCCTTGTCCCCTAAAACGAGTCTTGATCCGGAACCACTGACTGACGATTCCGCTATTGTCCTGATAAGCTCTGCAGCTTCATTCGCATTCGAGCTATTATTGGATGCTGGGGTTGTTTCTTGAGAGTTACGCTGTACCGGGCTGGTTTTTGCACCTTCAACAATCCCCATTACCACGATCCCGGTCGCTACATAAGGGTCGATGTCTTTGTTTTTTAAACAATGATAGTTGAAAAGAATCGAACATACGATCATGCCAGCCCGGGCGCTCTCGAGGTAATCCAGCCCGTGTTTATTCATGATCTCGATATACTGATCCTGATATTCGCCCTGAATCTGGGCGAGCTCCATAAGAGGTTTATCCCCTTCCGGAAATTCCGAAACCACAGGTTTTGCCATTACGTCTATGCCATTTTGTTTGCAATAGTATGCAAACAGATTCAGCAGTTGAGGGTAGGCCTGATTTACCTCTTCCGAAAGGACAACCACACCGGGGTCAACATCTTTTTTGTTGATTGCCCGGAACAGACTTGTTCCGGCCAGGCCCGCCCCAATGGAAAGGACGGTCCCAGGGTGAGGCTTTCCGTTCAGGAGAGGGGTTTTCTCCTGGAAGTACTGCAGGAAATCCATGGCAGCATCGTAGCGTTTCTTATTTTGTTCGGGTGAGAAAAGTTCCTCGTTCTCAGGTTGTATCCCTTGTCCCTTTTTGTTCGATTTCTTGAAAAAATCAAAGAGTGACATTCCGTTTTCCTTATAAAAGATGAAGTAAAGCGCAGGATCTTTCCCGTTGGCTTGTTGAGAGCATTTTATATTGTAAGGGAAGGAATGGAGTTTACAATTCCCCTTCAGTTTCCTTGAACTCAATGACAGTATAGAGGTGAAGATTGGTCAGGCAATATTTTATAGGGTGGACTAGATTTTATTGACTTGGTAAGATAGATGCTGTAATCACTCACAATTTCCAGCGCTTCAACGTTATGCAAAAGAAACCACCTCTCGACAAAATGAACAGGGACGAATTACTCGCTGAATTGCAGGCACTCCATCGGCGTTTGGAACTCTTGGAGTCCGCCGAAGTGGAACGGCAGAAAGCTTTGGAAGCTCTTCGAGATAGCGAAGAGAAGTATCGAATTCTGTTGGATGAATCCAGTGATCCGATTTTTATGTTCAAGGCAGATGGCACGTATCGCTATGTCAACCGGGCTTTTGCGGATGGTGTTGGCAGAAGATTGGACGAGATCATCGGAAATAAGATCTGGGATGTCTTTTCCAAGGATGAGGCTGATAAACGGTTTGCAATTGTACAATGGGTGTTCGAGAACGGTCAGATGAGGGAGATTGAGGTGCGTGTACCTCGAGAAGATGGTGATCGTTATTACATCACAACCGCAAAACCCGTCCTTAATGAAAACAACGAAGTGCGCTCCGTAATCTGCATTTCAAAGGAGATCACCGTACGAAAACAGATGGAGGATGAGCTTCGATATATCAGCACGCATGACTCTCTGACGGGGTTATATAATCGGCACTTCTTCCAGACTGAGATGGAACGTATCCAGGGTGGCCGCCTGTTCCCGGTCAGCATCGTCATGGCAGACCTGGACAATTTGAAAGTTATCAACGATCGACACGGCCATAAGGCCGGAGATGCGTCCATCATAAAAGCTGCGGAGCTATTGAAAAAATCATTCCGCACCGAGGACATCATCGCCCGGATCGGTGGCGATGAATTTGGTGTGCTGCTGACAGAAACCGGGGTGACGGAAATGTCAGAAATCATTTCCAGGTTTTATGCCGAGATCGAAAAACAGCGCGACCCTTTATTCAATCTTTCTCTGGGTTGGGCGACAGCCCAGGAAAGTTCATCGCTGGTTGACATCATGCACCAGGCAGACGTGCGAATGTATCAAGAAAAAGCGGCTCGCAGAGAAAAAGCTCGCTGATGAATAGGGGACTACCGAAAATAAGGAGACGGGCGTACGCCCGTCTCCTTATTTTCGGTACCTTTTCGCGAACT
>JAHEHB010000224.1 GCA_024644775.1 Deltaproteobacteria bacterium | reverse complement strand
GTTAAGGCTCGGACTGATATATGCCCGCTTAGAACAATTCGAGCAGGCCATCCCCATACTGGAAGAAACCGCAGAGATAATGGAAGTGTTAGAACTGGAGGAGGAATATATTCTGGCCCTGTCCGACTTGGGTGTGGTTTTGGAAAGTGCCACAGATTATGACC
This sequence comes from Deltaproteobacteria bacterium, assembly GCA_024644775.1. The sequence goes on along the minus strand of JAHEHB010000224.1, from coordinate 8,475 downwards.
GGGCACTGACCCGATTTCAATCAGCGGCATCTTTAAGCAAAAAACTGAATAAAGACGAATTTCTAGCAGATCAATACAGAAGCATTGGAAGAATTTATGATTTGCGCTTAAGCCAATATGCGCTGGCAATGGAAAACTACAAAAAAGCGTACGAACTTTATGGCAAAAAAGGAAAAAGCAAAAAAACCGCCCAAGCCCTCCTTGATATTGGAAGATGTTACCGCCTTTTGGGAGACTTTGACGCTGCGGAAACCCACTATCAAAGGGCATCGGCAGAAATGGACAGTAATAATAATGAAATGAAGGCAAAAATCGTCATTGAGCAAGCAAACAACGCTTGGTTTCAAGCAAGATATCAGGAAGCATTCACTTTACAGCGGACCGCTTATCGAATCGCAAACGACCAGGATTTACCGCTGATGCGAATTATTTCTTTAAATACCGCCGGTCTCATTTGGTGGACATTAGGGGATTCGGAAAAGGCGCACAGGGAATTGGATAACGCGTTGCAAAATGCACGCAGCTTTAAAAAACGCCAGGATGAGGTGGCGACGACACTCAACAACATCGGTCTTGTTTATCGGGAGATGGGAAAATATCAGGAAGCACTACAAGCGTTTGATGAGGCGCTCGCCATCGATACCAAATTGAGATCCCGATGGGCGATCGCATACGACCTGCGGAATAAGGCCCTAACGCTGGTGCGCATGGGGCAACCGGAAGAGGCCATTCCTCTATTCAAAAAAGCGGTGGGTGAAGCCAACAGCATCGGTAATCGCATCAACGAAGCAAAGGCTTATCTCGGAATGGGGGATGCGTATCTGGCCCAAGGAAATCTTGCTGAAGCCGCAGCAGCCTATCAATCGGCATTGACATTGTCGAGAACCATGGCGATCCGGGAAACGGAATGGCGGGCGCTTTACGGTCTGGCGAGGGTAAAACTTTCAGACGATCAAATGGAAGCGCAACGGTTGCTTTATGAAGCGGTGGAGATCATCGAATCCATACGGTCGGAAATCAAAGTCGAACAACTTCGGGACAGTTTCGTAACCAACAAATTAAGCGTGTATGAGACACTGGTCTCGCTCCTTGTAAACAGAAGTAAATTTACCGAGGCCTTTGAAATCGCCGAGCGTTCTCGCGCGAGAAATTTCATTGATCTATTAGGAAATCAACGACTTACATTAAGCGATACCATCGATCAACGCCTGCTGGAGCAACACAAACGGCTTGCGTCGAGGATCGATACTCAAACGATGCTTCTTGCCCAGGCAAAGAAGGAAGAAGAGCGCAACGAATACGGGAATGCACTGGAAAACCTACAAAATGAATATCAAAATTTAATGCTTGAAATCCAGGCAAAAAATCCCCAGTTAAGTTCGCTTATTACCGTTCAACCGCTCAATACGGACAAACTGATTCGCCTGTTGGAGCCACAGTTAGCCCTGTTAACCTATTATGTTCTGGACAAAGAGGTATATTGCTGGGTCGTAAAATCGAGTGGTATGAAATTATTTAGAATTCCGGTGGGAAGGGACGCACTCGGTCAAACGATATTAGAATATCGAAGAAGGATCCAAAATCTTGAACCTCTTGAAGATCAATCACAGAGACTTTACGATTGGTTGATATCACCGCTTATCGATGAGCTTGGGGGTATTCAAACATTGGGGATCATACCCCACGGCCCCCTGCATTATCTTTCTTTCATGACGCTAAGAAATCAAGCGTCCTACGTGGTGGATCGATATTCTCTGTTTTATCTGCCCAGTGCCAGTGTCTTAGACTTTACATTAAAGCGACGGCTTCCGAAAAAAAACTTCGACGTGCTCGCGATTGGAAATCCTGATTTGAAAAACCCGACGTTTGACCTTCCGTTTGCAGAACATGAGGTGGATTCGATAAAATGGAACTTTCCGAACATCACCGTATTAACCCGAGAAGCGGCCACAGAGAGCTGGGTCGTTAACAACATAAATAAATTCGGAATTGTTCATCTGGCATCTCACGGCGAATTCGATCCGATTAATCCGCTATTTTCGTCAATTAAGTTGGCAAAGAGCAATGAGGCGGACGGAAACTTGCAGGCAGCGGAAATCTTTGGATTAACCCTTCGTGCAGACGTTGTCGTGTTGAGTGCCTGTCAGACCGGGTTGGGGAAAGTGACGGAGGGAGATGACATTATCGGTTTGAATCGCGCGTTCATTTACGCCGGCACACATACCCTCATATCCAGCCTCTGGCGCGTCAGCGACCTTTCCACCGCTATTATGACCAAGCAGTTTTATCGCCAGTATGTGAGGCTTAACAAAGCTGACAGTCTGAGACGCGCGATTCTTCACGTTAAAAATCGATACCCGCATCCGGGGTATTGGGGTGCATTTACGTTGGTGGGTGATTATTATTAATTTAAAACTCTGACTGAGGGAAAATACTCAATTGTAAGCGAGGTCATCCAATGAACCGTATCATTTATTTAATGGCTACTATCACAGGTTTTTTTCTGCTCGTTTCGGTAGATGTTGGGGCTCAACAAACGATTTGGGTTTCTTCAACAAACGCAAAATTAAAAACGGAAATGAGCGCATCGTCTTCAACGGTAGCTACTCTGAAGATTGGAACCAAACTTTCGGTCATTTCGACTGAAAAAAGATGGTACCAGGTGAAAACGCCTTCCGGCAAAGCCGGTTGGATTTATCGGGGAAAGATATCCAAAACGCCCCCTGAAACGACTCAAACACAAAGCAAAGGGGACTCTACAGGCGGCCTTTTGGGGGGCCTTACCGGAAGTTCTATTCGTGCCGATGCTTCCGATACGTCAAGAAGTATTCGAGGACTCTCGCCCGAGGCCAAAGCATACGCAAAGGCGACTGAGACCCCTGAAAAATACCAAAATGCACTCGACAAAACGCTCTCTCTTCAAATCATCGACAAAGAAATCGAACAGTTTCTCCAAGAAGGCCGAATCGGTGAATATGCCGAGTAAACAATGAAAAGGGACAATACAAATGATGAATATACCCATTAAAAAAGTAACTTATAGAACTAATAGAAGGCAATGGTTGAAGTTTATCGGTATCACCGGTGTTCTGATTTCGACAAACCCGCTCTATGCGATCAATATCTTTGACATCATCGATCCAAAAGGCGAATCCAAGGACTTACAGAAAGCCAAAAAGATATTTGAGGCGGCTGATAATTTAAGAGTCAGCGCCACCGGTCTGGATTATAAGAGTGAATTTTCCATCGGCGAAAGCCTTGCTTTGGAAGCGTTCCGCCGGTACGGTCTGCCGGTGGCCGATGCCTCCGTTCAGAAATATGTTAACCTGGTTGGAACGTCCGTCGCCCGCAATTCCCTTCGCCCCAATATCCCCTATTATTTCGTATCGGTGGATAGCCCAATTTATAATGCATTTTCATGTCCGGGCGGAATAATATTTGTCAGTTCAACCTTAATAAAAGGCATGAAAAATGAAGCCGAATTGGCCGGTGTGCTTGCACATGAAGTGGCCCATGTCGGTCACAAACACGCCCTGCAATCCATTCGAAGGGCAAAGTTTTTCGAAGGGGTCGGTAAAATATCGGATGTGACCATGGGGGGTGAAGAGGGTAAAGAATTTCGCACTATGATTGATGATCTACAAACGAAACTTTTTGATCAGGGGTTGGATCAAAATATGGAATTTGAAGCCGATATGTCCGCTCTGCAAACCGCCTATCGCACCGGCTACAACCCAAAAGGATTTGTTGACGTTCTGCAAATGCTGGAAACAAAACAATCAACCGCAAAGAAAGCCGGGTCGTGGTTTTCAACCCATCCCCCGTTATCTATGAGGATCGACAAATGCCGGAAACAGATGAAAAGCTATCCGGATGCAGACACGCTCGCGAGCGCAAAAGACAGATTCATCAAATATTCGAAGCGGTTCAAATAGCGTGAGTTTTGTTTGCATTTTAACCTCGTATTTTATGACGTGTATTTTTCGAAATACCGTAGGGCCAAAAATCACCTGCAGTCAATTCAAAAAATCTTGAACTGCAATAATCAAAGATTGGATGAATTCGGCTTTTTACGAATTCCTCCAATCTTTATCAGTAACCGTTCATGGTATCAGAACAACTTTCATGAGCCCCTTTTCTTTGTTATGGAGACGATGAAACCAGGATGCGCCTTCGGACAATGGGGCTGTCGCGCTTAGGATTGCATCGGTATTCACTTTCCCTTTTTCAATCATATCCAACACCGTTTCATATTCACCGCAAATGGCACAGCTTCCCTGCAATCGCAATTGTCGGGTTACAACCTTTTGGAAAGGAAATACAACGTCTGGGATGGCATTTCCAACCAGCGTAACGGTGGCGCCCTTGCGGACACTATTAACAGCGCAATTTACGGCAGCCTCAATCCCTACGACCTCAAAAGCGATATCAGCACCACGGTTTTCCGTCAAGTTACTTACCGCCTCAGGCACATCACATTCATTTGAATTCAGTCCGATATCCGCTCCCAATTTTAAAGCCAAGTCGAGTTTATCCTGCTCAATATCCACAGCAATCACCTTTCCGCAACCGGCAACTTTCAACTGCTGAATGATGAATAGCCCGATCATGCCGGTACCCACCACAACCGCCGCATCGTTAAGATAGATCGGTGTTAGCTTGATGGCGTGAAGCGCCACTGCCACCGGTTCCACCATGGCTGCATGTTCAAACGATACCGCTTCCGGGACCCGATAGAGAATGTGTTGAGGGACCGCCACATACTCTGCAAAAGCGCCATGACGCCTGTAATCTCCGCAGGATACGCCGAGTACCATTCGATCATCACTCAAATTATACAGTCCTTTGCGCGTATACCAATCGTCCAACGGATAGATGGTTGAATCGAATGTTACCCGATCCCCTTTCACCCAATTCCTGACATTTGCGCCCACTGCCTCAATCACACCGGATGCTTCATGCCCCATGATAATGGGAGGAATGCGTCGACCGGTGCTGCCGTCCATACCGTGTATATCGCTCCCACAGATGCCACAGGCATAAATACGTATCAGCACGTCGTCCGGGCCGTACTCAGGTTCAGGGGCGTCTTCATAGCTTAAGTTGTTGTACGCTTTTAATACCAATGCTTTCATATTCGATGTCTCCAAATTGGTTTAGTGAGTGTCCGGCCAAAATGGCCCTTTTGTGGATAAACAATCGTTACTAATCCGGTTATATTTGATAAATTCGTAAAAAATCCTATAACCGTCATACCGGACTTGATTCGGCACCCATATGTCGTTGAATTTACTGGCTTTCGGATTTCGCCGGAATGACATAAAAACGTGTTTTTCGACTTTTTGAGAAACCATCCTATTTAAATAAACATCTATTCGGTGTGGAAAATATCAAAGAGTTTTTCTGCAATGGATACCAATAATTCATCTTCCATGAAATGTCCCACAAACTGAACCCCCTGTGGCAGATCAGCGCTGTCCTTGCCCGCGGGAAGGGTTACAACAGGCAAACCGGCTGCCGTCCAGGGAAGGTTCATAACAGCATCGCCGGTATTCTGCAGTCCTCGAGGGGCATGGTCGGTTGCAGACGGACAAACCCAATACTGGATTTCTTCCGAGCGCATTTCCTGCTCGATACGTTCACGTAACCGTCCCTGCTCCGATTTTAAGGATTCGATTTCCGCATCGCTCACGTTCAACCCGTTTTCGATTTGTTCGAGTGTTCGCGGCCGATAGAGATGCCGGTTTTCTTCATACCAGGGGGCATGATATCTTGACATTTCTGCTGCAATCAATTGCCGGTGGTTTTTTTCAATTGTGTCGAAATCGGAAAATGTCTGGATACGTTTAACCCTGCTTCCTGCATGTTCCAGCCGGTCCAATTGCGTTTCAAAAAATTTCCTTCCATTTTCGGTTGCCCGATCCAGATATGGGCCATCAGGAACCCCGATTACAATATCTTCCCCGAGCATTTTTTCCATCGATGACCGCCAGTTATCGGTAAGAACAGACATTACAATCCCAATACCGGTCGGATCGTCACAGAAAAACCCAACATGATCAGCAGACATCGAATACGGAATAACGCCGTCGGTCGAAATTCTGCTGAAACTGGGTTTAAATCCCACAACCCCGCAAAACGCACCCGGTCGAATAACGGATCCCACCGTTTGTGACCCAAGCGCGAAAGGAAAAAAGCCACAGGCAACACCGGCAGCCGAACCACTGCTCGAGCCACCCGGTGTGTGTTCTAAATTATGAGGATTACGGGTAGGTCCCGGCTCATTGTAAGCAAATTCCGTGGTCACTGTCTTTGCCAGCACAATCGCACCGGCTTGCTTTAACCTTGAAACACTCTCGGCTTCGGGCCCGTCAAAAAGCGCACTCGGCAACGCTGATCCACAGCAAGTAGGAAAACCCTCGACACGAAATATATCCTTAACCCCCAATGGAAGACCGAACAAAAGCGGTCGCGAGGAAGGATCCGAATACGTCTTTAGTAATGCTTCCGCATCTGCCGATACCCGCGTCCGATCATAAGTACCGGGTATCAGTGCTTGAATCTCTGGTTCCTGCGATTCAATACGATCACAAAATCCATTCATATACCCGAATAAATCAAGCTCTCCGTTTCTAAGTTCTGAAACAACCTCAATGAATTTCATACTATTGGACCTTTCACTTAAACTGATCGGTTCCAGGTTCAGGGTTCAAGCACGCCCTGGCGCAAAGGCATGTAGATGTGAAATTGTTTTCACTGTCTATGAACTTTGCTTTCCATCAGCGTATCTTGACATGCCAGGTCTGGGCCAGGGGTTCAAGGGTTACAACCGATGGACACCAATCGTACTATTGATTAAGATACTGAATACCCGGTATAACCCCTTAGATTGTCTATAACTGCAAATCAAAACGATTTTGTCAACCTCTTCATTAACACGATTACGTTGATTCGTTAGACAGCAGCCAAGAATCCGATCTCAACTAAAGATAATCAAAAGATCAGCGCCCTATGGAGATGGTCTCTTAAGACCGATTTATTGTGACGGGAAGAAACAAAGATTGAGAGGTGAATATTGTCCCACGCTGAGAATGGGAGAAAATACCCGCCCTTAAGTGGCGGGAGGCTTCATCAACTCATAATTCCGCTGAGATGTTGAGCAAGATCCGTCATCGTAAACGGCTTTTGTAAAAAACCATTACAACCCCGTTCCAGTATTTCTTGTGCCCGGCCATCCACACTGTATCCACTGGAAAGAAGCACCTTTACATCAGGGTTGATTTCTTTTATTTTGTCATAAGTGCCCTCGCCGCTAATGCCGGGCATCACCATATCCAGAATAACTATATCGATTTTATCTCTGTTATCCTCGTAGTTCTCTATGGCTTCATAGCCGTCTTTGGCTGAAATTGTGGAGTAACCTAGCCTTTCAAGCATCTGGACACCAACATCAAGAACCAGTTCTTCATCGTCTACGATTAGAACCGTGCCGGTTTTCTCTTCTGTTTTCAAATTAGTTTCCATTGTTTTCCGAATATTCTTTTCCTTACCTGGTAAATACATGCAAAAGGAAGTGCCTTCATCTTTTTTAGATGTTACATCGATGTATCCGCCATGGGCCTTTATGATGCCGTATGCTGAAGCCAATCCAAGCCCCGTACCTCTGCCCATCTCTTTGGTGGTGAAAAAGGGATCGAAAATGCGTTCTAGGGTATGATCATCCATTCCACATCCGGTATCAGTAATTTTAATGATGACATAGTTGCCGGTGGGTGTATGATACGGCTTGTGTTTCATTTCTTTATCCGTCAAATTCATTGTTTTTAGAAAAAGATTTCCTCCGCTTGGCATCGCATCCGCAGCATTGACATAAAGATTGAGCAGGACCTGCTCAATTTGCCCCTGGTCCGCCTCTACGACGAACAAATCCTCTTGAAGCTCCTGGTGGATGGTAATTTCCTTTTTGGTTCTCCCAAAGGTTTCAGCGGTGTTTTTGACCATTTGATTTACATTTACCGAACTTACATCGTACTTTCCTTTTCTCATAATGTGGGTGGGACGTCTCCAGTCTATACAACATCAAAGAAATATTACCCAACATCCCCATCATCAGATTGTTAAAATCATGGGCAACACCTCCGGCCAATGTTCCGATCGCCTCCATCTTCTGCGCTTGCTGAAGTTGGGCTTCCATCTGTTTTCGATGGCTAACATCTTTCATAATGACGATGATGGATTGGTGCGCCTTTTCTTTGACTGGCAAAACATTTAGTGTAATTTGTTTATTATTCAGTTTTACTGGCGACCCATCCGGAATTTTCTGTGGCCCTTTATCGATCAAATTCATTAACCTTTTAATCCTCTTTGCATGGCAATCACCAAAAAGCTCAGAAAACGTTGAAGCTAACAATCTCTCTTCTGAAATGCCGCTCAATGAAACCGCAATAGAATTCGCATAAATTATCTTCCCCTCGA
>JAHEHB010000597.1 GCA_024644775.1 Deltaproteobacteria bacterium | reverse complement strand
CGTCGGCTCCTCCTTATCGACTGGCGGCGTTTCGGGCGCTTCTGCAGGTGGCGATGCTTTACGCCGGCGCCGAATGACAGTCGGTCGGATTCGTTTTTCGACAAGCTCGGGATCTGGGCCTCCCTGGATAAACTGCCGTATGCGGGCCTCGGAATCTTCATCCAAGGTGCTCATATGGGAGTTGAGGCCAAGATCGAGAACGCTGATCTTTTCGAGCAGCACTTTATTGGTCATGTTGAGCTCGCGGGCCAGCTCGTACACTCTTTTCTTGGGTTGTGTCATCCATCCCCCTTGCTACACATTACATTGCCACTCATTGTGTCGTCTAACTGTTTGCCGGCTCATCTTGTGGCGCACCATCTGCATCACCGGTTATTTCCATGTCTGATGATTCTGCGGATGGTGTTTGCATATCCTCAGAAGCGGTTATGTCCGCCGGGTCGACTTCAGCGGCCGGTTGGGCTTCTCCGTCCGGCGATTCATTTGTGCCTTGATTGTTTTCCGTTGTGGCGTCCGTTTGGTCGGGTTCGGACGCTTCTGCTTCACGCGCAGCATTTTCTACTGCTATCTGGGCATTGGAAATCAGTTGGCCAGCCTTGTCTTCGCCAATTCCGCGAATTTGGACCAAGTCTTCAACCTCGGCACTGGCCAATTCTTCAGCCGAATAAAACCCCTTTTCGAATAAGGTGTCGGCCATACTGACCCCAACTCCGCTGATCTGCTGCAAGGATTCATAGCCCTTATTCATGGTTTCGTCGTACTGGGTTTCGCTGTTGACATCCAGGTGCCAGCCGGTGAGCTTGGATGCCAAACGCACGTTTTGCCCGCGCTTGCCAATGGCCACCGATAAAAAATCATCCGGAACAATGACTTCCATAGAACGGTTCTCTTCATCGATGATCACTCTGGAAATTTCAGCCGGTGCCAATGCATTGCAGACGAATTTTGCTGTGTCCACATGCCAGGGAATAATGTCGATTTTTTCACCGCGCAGTTCCTGAACCACATTCTGAACACGGCTGCCTTTCATGCCCACACAGGCGCCCACAGGATCGATATCCGAATCCTGGGAAGCCACGGCGATCTTGGCCCGGCTGCCGGGCTCGCGAGCGGCTGCTTTTATTTCTACAATCCCCTCGGAAATTTCAGGAACTTCAGTTTTAAACAACATCACCAGAAAATCGGGATGGGTCCGTGTCAGCACGACCTGGGGCCCCCGGGTTTCGTAGAGCACATCCAGGATCAACGCACGAATTCGGTCGCCGCGGCGGTAACTTTCCCGGGGAACCTGCTCACGTGTGGGTAAGATGCCTTCGGTGGTGCCCAAATTGACCACCATGTCGCCGCGGTCAAACCGCTGCATGATGCCATTGATAACTTCTCCTTTACGTTCGATGAAATTGGCGTAAACGGCATCTCGTTCGGCATCTTTCAACTTTTGGATGATGACCTGCTTGGCGGACTGGGCCGCAATGCGGCCAAATGTGGCCGTGTCCATTTTGGTCCCCAGATCGTCGCCCACTTCACATTCCGGGTCGAGTTTGCGGCCTTCTGTTAGGCTAATCTGCACATCAGGCTCTTCAACGGTCGCGACCACTTCTTTAAATTGAAACACTTCAATTTCACCGGTCTCATCATTGAAGTTGGCTTCGATATCGATTTTGGCACCAAATTTCTTGCGTGCCGCTGAACGCAACGCTTCTTCCAACGCTTCGATGAGGATCTGACGATCGATGCCTTTGTCTCGACTAACCTGTTCGACCACACGTTTGATATCTGCGAAAAACATGCGTTTTCTCCATTAAACTGACGGCTTCCCCAAAACGTGATTTGGGTTGGGTTTGCAGTGCGGGTGCAAATGCTGCCCCTCACAACGAGGTTGTATTCATCGCACGTTATATCCCATCAGAACCCATTACCTGTGCTTTGGTAATTTGATCAAATGGGATGGCCATGGGGTGTTGGTTTATCTGCAAACGGACATTGGTTCCTTCGGTACCATCTAGAATTCCGCTAAATCGTTTTTGTCCGTTAATGGGCTGAGCCGTGCGAATTTTGGCCTGCTGCCCTTTGAATTTTATAAAATCACTTAACTTCCCTATTGGGCGATCCAGCCCCGGCGAGGATACTTCCAGCCGGTATGCCAATGTCGTCTCCAGTTTAGCATCCAAAACATCGCCGAGTTGTCGGCTGATTTGGGTACAATCATCCAGGCTGACACCACCAGGTTTATCGATGTATAGCCGTAAGGTGCGTCCGCCCTGTTCCCGCTGAAAATCCACGTGAACCAATTCGATGCCTTCGCTACGGCATATGGACTCTGCCAACGGCCAAATCTGACCGATTATGGGGTTGGCCCGTAGCCCTACCACCTGATGTGGTCGTAACTCATTTTTTCCGTCCATCTTGTGGTCCCGACCCTTAATGAAAAACAAAAACGGGCATGAAGCCCGTTCCCTAAGCAAAGCAAATCATAAACCAGCGTCTGGGTACGTGTGTCCGTTAGTTGGATGTATCTATCGGAACACGCATTTCAGTAAATCTAAGGTCACGGTCCGAACCAACTCGTCCGACTCACATGAAATCCCCGGACTTAAGCGTGGAGCGGGCAACGAGATTCGAACTCGCGACACCAAGCTTGGGAAGCTTGTACTCTACCAACTGAGCTATGCCCGCCCAACAAAGG
>JAHEHB010000596.1 GCA_024644775.1 Deltaproteobacteria bacterium | reverse complement strand
CAAGTTTCAGAATGAAATTCTCACCAAGTCCGACAATAACTGCATCCGCACCGGAGGATGTCGCCGCGTGATCCTCGCAAAGACTCGCATAAATGCCCCCCAGCACCAACGGAACATCCGGATAGGATTGTTTTACGATACCGATCGTCTCTCGCACTCCCGGATACCAATAGGTCATAAGAGACGTTACCAGAACCAAATCCGGTTTCGGTAAACCATTAAGATCTGCTCTGAACCATTCCGGTTTAATACCGTACCTCGAAAAATTCCGTGGAACATCTTTTAGAGCCTCGGGTTTCGGGATGGGGGTTTTTAGATAGGGTCCACGGCCATACCGGGAAACCGGATTTGTTTGAGGTGCCTTCGGATGAAAACGATCCAAACAATCGATATAGAATACATGGTACCCATGGTCTCTTAGGATAGCCCCAAGGCTTAATAAGCCAAACGGTTTCGCCCAGAAATCATAAGCGGCAAAATCGTGGATCCAAGGATTTACCAGAAGGATATTTGGTGCGTCATGTGTCACGGAACCGGAGTACTAGGTATACGTTTCGGAAATTCTACAAACAATTGATATTATGCTTTTTTCAACATTCCAATTGGGGCAAAGCCCCTTGTTCTCTATTCTGTCGAAAAATACTCCATGGATGTCTTTTTAAGCTCCCGTCGGCTAAAAAGGAGGGTGTAGGTTTTAATGGCGGTTTCCTGCGCCATCCTTCGGACGATGGTTCGGCAGGAGGCCTCGTCTTTGGCATGAACCATGGTATAAAGATTATAGGGCCAATCGCCTGTGGGATTCCGGCGATAGCAATGCGATACCTCACCAAAGGAAGCCATCGTTTGCCCCACCTTGTCAATTCGCGCTTCATCCACTTGCCAGGCTGCCATGGCGTTTGCTTCAAATCCGGATTTCTGGTGTCGGATGGTGGCACCAAAACGGCGGATGAATCCTCTGTCAGAAAGATCTTTCAAACTCTGGAGAAATTGCTCCTCGGATATTTCCAAACGATTCGCAATCTCCACATAAGGTCGCTCTGTAATCTGAATATCCCCTTGAATTTCGGCGATGATTTTTTTCTCGAGTTCACTAAGCATAATAATAATCTCGTAAAAAGTTAAAAAGGGATCTTTTTACAAGAGTGTTTTGTATTTGGTGTTTGGTGTTTGATATTCTAACTAACTGATACAAGGCCTTATATTTTAAACAAAATACTAAATACGAAACACTAAACACTTGATGAATTCGGCTTTTTACGAATTCATCACAATTAATTTTCAAACTTTTCAGGAAACAAGCCCCGAATATCCGTTTCAGTCGCTTTGCAAACCCCTCTTTCCGTAATAAAACCGGTAACAAGGCCCGCCGGCGTGACATCAAAGGCATAATTAGCAGCCGGACTTTCCTCCGGAGGCACCAATACGGGTCGAATGGCGCCGTCGCACAACCCATCAATATATCTTACTTCGTCGGGATTCCGCTCTTCTATCTGAATTTCAGCAATGCCGTTTCTTAGATTCCAGTCAAACGTACTGGAGGGTAGCGCTACATAAAACGGTATGTTGTTGTCTTTCGCAGCGAGTGCTTTAAGATAAGTTCCAATTTTGTTGGCAACGTCTCCGGTGTAGGTCGTTCGATCGGTACCGACGATCACCAGGTCCACTTTGCCGTGCTGCATAAGATGCCCCCCCGCATTATCAGTGATCACGGTATGTTTGACCCCATGCTTTGAAAGCTCCCATGCGGTTAACCGTGATCCCTGGTTCAATGGACGTGTTTCGTCCACCCACACATGGACGTCGATATTTTTATCAAAGGCAGCATAGATGGGCGCAGTCGCAGTGCCGTATTCGATGCAAGCCAACCATCCGGCATTGCAGTGGGTGAGTATATTAACAGTCCCGCTGCTTTTCTTACGACTGAGCTCCTCGATCAGAACAAATCCGTTTTCACCAATTTTCCGGCAGTTTTCCGCTTCCAATTCGGCAATATTTTCCGCTTCCTCAAGCGCCAACTCGATTTTTTTGGAAGAATTCTCAACGCCTTGAACCCTTTCAAATACTCGATCCACACCCCAGGAAAGATTCACCGCCGTCGGTCGTGCAGATTTGAGTCGGCTGCAGGTTTCCCTGAGATAATTGTCGGGTATCGCATCATCCGGAGAATTTAATACAGCGATATATACACCAAAAGCTCCGGTCACTCCGATAAGCGGCGCACCTCTCACATACATCTCTTTTATGGCTCTGACAACGTCATCAACGGTATTCAGATCAACAATTGTCAATTCATGAGGAAGCTTCCTTTGGTCAATCACTTTAACTAACTTGGAATCTTTATCCAACCAGATGGGACGCATTTGTTTTCCATCAACAAGCATTACCGGGTCCTTTCAAAAATAAAATAAGCAAGACTGTAAATATTGTAAAAATTCTATCACGTAAAGGCTGGAATCGCAAATTGAGTTCCTCCGCAACCATGAAGGTACGGAGGACAGAGGGCGGAGGAAAGAAGACAGAGGACAGAAGACAGCACCCAACCTGCAGGGCAAAGAGCTAAAACTTCCCTCCCCGCGCGGGAGGGATTGAGGGCAATGTTGGTGACTTAAGAGAAAGCATGCTCGTTGAAATATTATAACCATCTATAATCATTTAAAATAATTAAAAATAGATATTGAAACAACTCTGGGTTTGT
>JAHEHB010000223.1 GCA_024644775.1 Deltaproteobacteria bacterium | reverse complement strand
AAAAATGGGATCACCATTTTAAACCGGTGTTGCTGGGATCAGCATAGAAGAACTGGCGAACTTGAAGGAGGCGGTAAAGGTAGCCCACGAAAAAGGGGTAAAGGTCTCCGGAAACCTGGCTGCGGCAACGACACTGCTCCAGAGCACTCCGAAGAAGGGGTTCCGGGAGGCCATCAAGGCACTGGAAAACGGAACCGATTGCCTTTGCCCCGGGTGCGGCATTGCCCCCGACAGTCCTTTGGAGAGCATTGTACAGATCAAATAGGCAAAAGACGACTATTTCAAGTGAAACAACTGATGCAGGATTGACCTATTGCATCTAATTTCCGTGAAATCAACTTCCGGTATTTTCACTCTCAACCAAGGACTAAACGGTTACTTTCAATAAAATCAACAGAGACAATAGATTGTGGTTGGTGGATTCAATGCAAAATCCCCAAGTTATGTCCTGTCATTGAAATATCTGTCTATATATCTGCATCGGCCAATATTTGGTTTTCAGGCAACGCATTGCGTTTTGGCACGGATAACATTATAAAGGTTATCATTTCCAAATCCGTGTAAATGTCAAATAAGGAGGGCATCGTGCTTGCATTTATCATTTTATCTGAAAAATACGCAGGAATATGGCAAAAAATTTTTTACTATTGCCTGCTCACTTTTATTAATCTAACCATCTGCACTCTCTCTGCCTGGGCTGCATATGAAGAGCCACCGGTCCTACAGGCGAAATCTATTCTTCAACCTGAGTTGCTTAAGGGTAAGAATTACTCGGTACAAGACCCGGTAATAAATGACGGCCTGTTTAATCACTATACGGTTGAAACCAGCTTCGGAACTTTTAAGGCAGGCTCAACCGATGACTTCAAAATTCTCGTGAATGAGATTAATGCCATTGCTGCCATGAAGCAGGTGGAGACCGATGACACTGTGGTTGAAGGATTAAAACAGTCTGGACAAAAAACGGTCGCTGGTGTGAAGAATCTGTTTAATGATCCGAAAGGCACCCTTGAAGGAGCGGCCGCGGGAGTAGGCAGCCTGTTTAATCGGGCCAAAGAAACCGTCGGCAAGAGGGAGACCACCGGCGCGGAAGACAGCAAGTTTGAACAGTTGGTCGGTATCTCGAAAGCAAAAGGGGAGATTGCCACCAAGTATGGGGTCAATGTGTATTCCAGGAACGAAGTACTGCAGAAAGAACTCGATCGCTTAGGCCGGGCTGATTACGCAGGTGGCCTTGGAGTTGGGCTGGCATCAAGTATTGTACCCGGAGCCGGGGGCCTGGTTTTGACAACATCAGGCACCGCCCGGCTGCTGAATGAGGCTATCAATACCACGCCGGCCTCGGAATTGTGGCTGCAGAATAAAAACAAACTGGTTGGAATGGGCATAAATGTCGATACCGTTGAGCTCTTTCTCAACAATCCATCCTTTTCCCCTGCTCAATCGACTGTAATGGTTACGGCTCTTGAGTCTCTGAAAGGAGTAGACAATCTTGAGCTTTTTATAAAGGTTGCCCTTCAGGCCGGTGATTACGACATGGCGAAAACGATAACGAAAATTACGGTCATGTCGGCAGGGTATCATAAAGAAATTGCTCCCCTTAAGAGTGTTACACCTATGGCCAGATTGACCCAAGGTGTGCGCAAGGACGGGACAAGGGTTGTCCTCTTGCCGACCGATTACATCATCTGGGACAAACGGGTTGCTGAGGCGGTAACTTCTGCAAGCTCAGAGGCAAAAGAGAGCGGCGTCGAACTTTGGGTTATTGGTTCCTTAAGCAAACAGGCAACAACAGAATTGAAGAAACAAGGCTGGAGAGTTCATACCGGAGCAAGGTCCCAGTTGTTTCCTCCTCGAAAATAATACCACGATAATTTTTTAACTGGAGTGCATATAAATCAGTAAATTCCGGTTAAGTTGTTGCACACGACCGCCAAGGATTTACCGCCACAAGAACGAGTTAAATTCTTCAGCCTTTTAGAAAAAATGCCACATTCATAATCGTAATTAGCGGCGCCGGATAACAAAACGCTCAACTTGACCGTCGCATAAAACGCGCCGTCAAGTTAGCTCAAACGTTATCCAGATTCCCCCAACCTATTTCAGATTTATCCTGCTTCTGAAAACCTGGACTATCTGCGTCAGGTGCTGTCTCACATATTTAATGTCACGCTATCAACTATCGCTGCTATCTGAGCCTGCAGCGGTTCAGATTTCCAATTGAAATATGCAACGTTGGTAACGCCATGCTTCCATGCAGAATGGGAAACATGTGAGGAGCCGATCTAATCTCAACTCAGATCGCCTTAGGCTGTTGAATGGAGTTACAAGCGAGCATGAAGAAGTCCGACAATAAATGAATACTTCATTCATCGTAGCACGTTCAAATAAGAGTCTTTGGATTGCTTGCTGTTTGTCTTCATCATTAACATGCGGGTCGCCTGAATCCATTGAGCGAGTCTTATTAGAATGATACAGTGAATGGTAGTAGTCGGCGAAAACTTAAGTATCATATTGAAACTGTTGAAAAAAGAAGCCATTTCTATGAAAGGATTTCTCTCGGTAATGTTTCATTGGAACCGGTTTGGGTAATATTCATTTTCAATATAGAAAAAAAATGTTAAAAAAACACAACGCGCTTATTATCGGAGAGAAACCGTGGCTGAATATATTATCCATGATGTCTTAATTCTCGGTACCGGTCTTGCCGGTCTTCGTGCAGCGGTGCAGATCGCACGGCAATTGGGAAACAATGTGAATATGGGTCTCGTATCCAAAGTTCAGCTGAATCGAGCCCATTCGGTCTGTGCCGAAGGCGGAACCGCGGCGGTGCTCAGGGAGGACCAGGGAGATTCGCTGGATCTGCACGCCTGGGATACCATTAAAGGCTCTGACTTTTTGGCCGATCAGGATGCAGTCGATATTTTTGTGAATGCCGCGCCCGTGGAAATCCTGCGATTGGATCATTGGGGATGCCCCTGGTCAAGAGATGAAGCGGGTCGAATTCTACAACGCCCTTTTGGGGGACACAGCTTCGACAGGGCCACTATGGCCGCGGATAAAACCGGTTTTTTCGAAATGCAAACCCTGTATGATCATCTCTTGAGATACAATCAATCCTTTACCCGATACGATGAAATATTCGCCACATCAATGATCACAGAAGATGACAAATTCTGCGGTCTCACCGTATATGATACCAAAGACGGGGGATTTAAAGTTCTGCGCGCCCGTGCATTGCTGTTAGCCAGCGGCGGTTTGGGCTGCCTTCACGGCTTTACCACCTATTCCCCGACGGTTACCGGGGACGGGCAAGCGATGGCCTATCGCGCGGGATTGGCCCTTGAAGACCTGGAATTTATCCAATTTCATCCGACAGGATTGGTACCGTCGGGTATTCTTATGACCGAAGGATGCAGAGGCGAAGGCGGTTATCTGGTAAACCAAACAGGCGACCGGTTTATGGAAAACTATGCAAAAACACTCATGGAACAGGCGCCCCGAGATGTCGTATCCCGGGGGGAAATCATAGAGATCACGGAAGGCAGAGGGTTTGAAGAGCCGTCCGGACTAAACTACATCCATCTTGATCTCACCCATCTTGGCGCCGACATCATCAACCGCAAGTTGCCGACAATCCGGGAGGTCTGTATGAAGTTCTTAGGGCTTGATCCCATACACACCCCCATTCCTGTCCGTCCCGCGGCACACTACGCCATGGGAGGTATCGAGGTTGACATTTATGGTAAAACGGCTATGGCAAATATGTGGGCTGCGGGAGAGGTGGCATGTACGTCACTTCACGGCGCCAATCGGCTGGGAAGCAATTCAACGGCTGAATGCCTGGTTTGGGGAGGTATCTGCGGAGATGAAATCGTTACATATCTCAAAACAGAGCCCCCATTGCATGAAGTGCCCGATGAAAAAGCCACCGCAGAGGAAGACCGTATCTTTAAAGATTTTATGAACAAAAACGGTACGGAAAATCCCTTTCAGATACGACATGAACTTCGGAGTATTATGGACAAACGAACCGGTGTTTTTCGGACTGGAAGTGATCTCGCAAAGGGACTTGAAGAAGTAAAATCGCTTCAGGAACGGTTTAATAATATTAGCATTGAAGATAAGGGAAAAATCTACAACACCAATCTGATTAACGCCTTGGAAACAGAAAATCTTCTTCTGCTCGCCGAGGTTTTGCTTGCCGGCGCACTGGCGCGGGAAGAATCTCGCGGAGCGCATGCTCGAAAAGATTTTCCCGAGCGTGACGATGAAAAATGGCTTAAACATACCCTTGCCTATTATTCGGATCAGGGACCTCGGCTCGACTACAAAGACGTTTCCATAACCAAGTGGAAGCCGATTGAAAGGAAATATTAACGGAGTCATCCAAATGACAAATCATAAAATGGCTGCAAATCGATTGGGAATCATTGGATGGGCATTTGGCGGTCGGTGGGGAATGGAGCGCTATATCTATACGCTTCACCGACTCACCGGTCTGGGTCTGTTTTTTTATTTTCTAATCCATATTTTTGTTACCAGCTCCCGTCTCTTTGGCAAAGAGGTATGGGAATCTGTTATGGGGGTTGTAAACAATCCGCTTTTTCACTTTGGAGAGCTTTTGGTATATATTGCCTTCTGTTTTCACGCGTTAAACGGGGTACGGCTAGTTCTTATCGAATTCGGTTTTGCGGTAGGAAAACCCGAAGAGCCGATTTATCCCTATCGATCCTCTTTGAACACACAGCGACCTTTGTTGATCATTGTTATGCTGGCTGCAGGTGTGTGTATTCTACTTGGAGGCGTTGATATTCTATTTTTAGCTGGCCATTGAGGAGTCGACCATGAGAGAAACCGCATTTTGGACATGGCACATGTTGGCAGGCGTGTTGATCTTTTTTTTACTGGGGCTGCACATGACCATTATGCATCTTGAAGTGATAATGGGGTGGTTTTTGCCACTAGGAGGCAGCCCGGTAGCCTGGGATAATGTAATCGCCAGAAGCAAAATGGTTATTTTTATGGTTATCTACACGCTATTGCTCGGTGCGGGACTCTACCATGGATTATATGGATTCAGAACGATCCTGTTTGAGCTAAGCCTCCCTAAAAAATTAAAAGCTGCCATTAATATCGTTTTTTGGTGTTCAGGGCTTATTTTGTTCGGTATCGGAACCGTCGCCAATATTGCCGCTAAATTTATCAGGTAGGAATTTTTCTCTTAAACGGAGATCGTATGGAAGCAAACACACAAACGGCTAAAGATATTATTTTAAAAATCGGACGGTATAATCCGGATAGCGGAGATCCGCCATACTGGCAAGAATTCACCGTAAACGTAAAGCCCGGTATGACGGTGTTGGATGGCTTACACGCTATTAAAGAAAATCAGGATCACAGTCTGGCCATGCGTTACTCCTGCCGTATGGGGGTTTGCGGCTCCTGTGCCATGCTCATCAACGGCAGCCCGGCACTGTCGTGCAATACACAGATTCTTGAAATTTCGGATCGTATGTTAGTCATAGCACCACTACCCAATTTTGATATCATCAAAGATCTGGTGCCCGACATCATGCCCATGTTCGAAAAACATCGATCGGTGATGCCGTACATACACCGTTCCGATCCGGATGAAATGGAAAATCCCACCCGTGAGTACTTCCAATCTGAAGATCAACTTGTCCGATACCTTCAATTTTCCTACTGTGTAAAATGTGGCGCTTGTATGGCTGCCTGCCCCACCGTTGCAACTGATACTGAATATTTAGGGCCGATGCCGCTGACTCAGGCACATCGATACAATTCGGATACACGGGATAATGGATTCAACGCACGCAAAGAAATTGTTGGAAAAGATTCGGGTGCGTTCCGCTGCCATTACGCCGGTGAATGTTCCCGAGTGTGTCCCAAAGGTGTCGATCCGGCAAGGGCCATCCAATACATGAAACGGCAACTCGTAATGGATTACGTTAAACTTTTGAAACAGAAACCGCCGTGCCATATCGTGGAAGCGCCCGAAAAAACGATGAGCCATGACATTCCGGCTCCCCCCGAGTATACGGTTTTACAAGAAAACGATTAACTCATTTAAAATGAATTTCAGCGGTGTTGATCGTGTCGTCACCTTAGATCAGCGTAAATAAAAAAAAGTAGATATGCATAGTATATCACAGTTTAGCGATTGTTACGGATTTTCTCAATTTATGTTGTCACCTTTTAGATGAAAAGGTGGGCTACAATATGTAGTACCTTCCTATTTCTTTATATGAGAATTATCGATTTTGAACTGCACCACTTTTTTGATGGTAATAAGTGCAGATAGAGCAGGGAGTTTATATTTTCGGATTGTTTCAAATATCGAAGACCGGCTTTTGTTGAACTTGTTAAGATTTAAGCGTATGATGTAACTAATCGGTCAAATTTCTCGTCTTAGAATAATAAGAAGCGGAATAATCAGCCCAATTATAAAGAACAGAGTAAGAATTTTGGTGCGAAATCTAAAAACATTCAAGATGTTACTTGTCTTGTTTCTCTTATTGGGCATTTTCGCGAATTGCGTGATGGCCGAGATATGCTTCTGTGGAGAAGCCTGTTCCCATGACTTTAAAGACAATGTAGAGAAAAAAGCAAATTTCCCATTTCACAATCATTGTGTTGGGAATCATTGTAAAAGCTGTAATTTAGAAGATGGGCAGACACTGAAAGCGAGAAACTCATCAAACCCGGACGGCAATTTAAGATTAATTGATACAACCCTCCTTATATTTACCCTATCCGCTTATCAGTTAGGCAACCATATTATCTGTGGCTTTGCCTCTGATATTTATGCTTTTGAAAAAGTTCTATCCATACCGCTCTTCCTGAATAATTGCTCCCTGCTATGTTAAATCTTATTTAAAAAAGATTAACCCCTTCAAGTCTGAATAATACCCTATAGAATTGGATGCAGCCGTTAATGGGTGATGGAAGATGATTGTGGGAAATTAGATCAACTGTTCGCTCATTAAACACATAACATAGAAAGGGAGTTCTATGAATGGTATGAAGAATTGGATCATTTTTACGATTGTCCTTTTATTGCTGACAAACGGAACATTTCACGGCGTCTTGGCTGATCATGGCGAACATAAAAATCAGACATGGTATCAAAAAATCTTTGATTGGGATGATGACGATGATGATCATGAAAGAGGAGGAAAAAGGAGGCGCTATCAAAAAAGATTCAGAAATGAATCCGAGCATGATGAAAAAGAATACCTAACCCCTGTAAACAACCAAAAATACATTGACGAGTGCGGAGCATGCCATTTCGCATATCAACCGGAGTTATTGCCCTCTGGATCATGGGACAAAATCCTTGCCGGGCTCGAAGACCATTTTGGAGAAACCGTCGACATTGATAAAGAGTCTATAAAGACGATTACCGATTTTCTTAAAACGAATTCAGCAGAACATTCCAGGGCAAAACGGGCGGTTAAAATCATGAGAAGCCTTAGGGGCAACACCCCGATGCGAATTACGGAAATTCCCTATATCCAAGCAAAGCACCGCAAAATCAACCAAGATGTATTCCAGCGGGAATCAATCGGCTCATTATCAAACTGTTCAGCATGCCATGTGACCGCAGAGAAAGGAATTTATGAAGATGACGATGTTAAAATCCCGCAGTAAATTGCATTGATTGGCTGAAAGGTTTCCCAAGAAGGTACCATTTTCTTGTAAGAGTTGTTTTTGTTTGTCTTGTGCCAAAGTTTATACGGATCAATGGGCCGCTCGGATAGAGGCGATTTTGTTTCCGGGTGTAGCCTATCGGCACACAGTGTTGACAGTGCCCGATGAGCTGAGGATCTATTTTTATAGAAATGTCAATTTGTTATCTGAGTTGACACGGGTTGGGATAAAGTGTCTGGAGGATACGCTCAGTACAGTGCTTCGCCGTAGAGTATGGGGTGGTTATATTGTTGTATTGCAGACCAATGGCAGATCGGGCAGTTATAATCCCCACTTGCACGTTATAATGATCTCGGGAGGTATAGCGAAGAACCGGCAAGGGGGGTGGTATTGGGTTAAGCTTAAATATTTGCCTTATGAACTGCTTCACAAAAAGTGGCAATATCATTTATTTAAAATGTTCAAAGACCAGTTGCCAACAAAGGAGATGCGGGCCCAAATAGATCGGCTTTACGGCAAATATCCCAATGGTTTGGTGGCGAACATTCAAAAAGGGCAAGTGCCCAAGGGTATCAGAGATTTAGCGAAATATTTGGCAAAGTATGTGGTGAGCCCTCCGATATCGATTCGACGTATTATCCGCTACGATGGTCAGCGGGTTAAGTACTGGTACAATGACCATAAGAGCGGCAAACGCAAGGTGGAACAGGTGGATGTGTTTACCTTTATGGGTCGGATGGTGCAACACATTTTACCCAAGGGGATGAAGCGGATTCGATATTTTGGACCTCATGCAACAGCGGTTTATCAGAAGATGCGTAAGCGTTTGAGATCCATATTACCGACCGATGCAGCCCAGTGCCGAGAGACATTTACATTAACTCGCAAAGGTTATCGGCAAAGAGTAATAGAGACAAGTTCAAAGGACCCCTTTGTTTGTTCACGCTGTGGAGGAGAACTGATCCTTTGGAAGATATGGCACCCCTCCTATGGAGTGATTTATGACGAAGAAGAAAGACTTAAATCCGGATATTATGAACGAGATCAGCGAGGA
>JAHEHB010000018.1 GCA_024644775.1 Deltaproteobacteria bacterium | reverse complement strand
ACTACCCCACTGACAGCAACCTTTTGCTCGATGCGATACGTAAAGTTATAAAACATTCACAACAGCTTGCCTCCCACTATCAGATCAACGGGTGGCGAAAGCACGACTATCTTTTCAAAAAAGTCAAGCGTGTCAAACGACGGATCGACAAGGTAGCACGCAGCCGCAAAAAAGATAAAGATAATGAACTGAAAGCCTTGTATGTTCAACTATTAGAACACGCTCACAGTCTTGTTGATCGATCACTTAAGACCATCCATCGGTTTCACAGTTTAAAAGACAACGCCCCAGTGGCTGTTCAATGCCGCTGTGAAGATCTTGAGTGAATTCGAAGGAAATCCCCTTGGGGACGGCAATTTTTATAAAATATTTCAGCAAAGAATTGATAATCGTTTCTCTCATGTATTTGGGCTTATCAGCTTTTATTTTACCCCCCTGAAATTCATTGTTGCCAAACCGATCTATTTGGGTTACATTGATCTTACTCCTGTCTTACCAACAAAAAGGAGGAATTATGGAGACAACGCGACTGTCCAACAAAGGCCAAATCGTTATACCGAAAAATGTTCGAACTGCACACGGTTGGGAACCCGGGCTTGAATTTGTCGTTGAAGACACAGGAGACGGCATCAAGCTAAAGCCCATGACACCATACCTGGAAACCAAAGCAGAAGAGTTATTGGGTTGCGTTGGCTATAAAGGCCCTAAGAGATCATTAAAAGAAATGGAGGCCGCCATCGCTAAAGGAGCACGGAAAAATTTATGATTTCTGTGGATACAAACTTATTGGTGAGAATACTGACAAATGACGATCCCATTCAAGCGCCTCGCGCTGTAAAAATATTGAAAAGTGATGATATCTATATTCCCAAAACGGTACTCCTGGAAACGGAATGGGTATTACGGCACGCCTATGAAATTGGAAGATCCGATATAGCAGTTGGTTTTCAAAAATTACTTGGACTTCCAAACGTGAGCGTCGAAGATCCTGATAGCATTTACCGGGCGATCTCATGGTATGAAAATAAATTTGACTTCGCTGATGCCTTGCATTTGGCATCCAGCAGAAGATGTGAAAGTTTCGCCACTTCTGATAGTTCGTTGATTAAAAAGGCGCAGCAATTCAGCTCAATGGAAATGATTAAACCATGATTAGCATTCGGTCAGTCGCTTCAAAGAATACATTCCGGACAAGCCATTCGCGCGTATGGTCGCTATCCCATAAAATAGCCATCCACTAACTGACCCTAAAACCCCGGCAGCTTGAATTTCAGAGTCACCTCGCCGGTGGTCTTGTCGATGCGGACCATACGGCCGTCATCTTCGGTGGCGGCCATTTTTTGGCCCGTGGCCATCTCCAATAGGCCGCCGATAAACTGCATACCGGAGTTCAGTACGGTTTCGATCTTTTCCGGAGGCTGATGAACCAATAGGCTGTCGGCACTGTGGCCGTCTGATTCCCCAACATCCGGTTCGTGCGGTGAAGCGGGCAGGTTCGCATCGAGGCCTTCATCCGACTGCTCCTCGCCCGTAACGTCCAGCGTGTCATCCTTTTCCTTGAGAACCTTGGGATTCAGGTAGTGGGGGGTGTCTTCCGGTACCTCTTCCGAAGGTCGGATTTCCTGGGGCGGCAGCACCGGTTCGGCTCCCATCATTTCCCGCAGCCGGTTGAGCAGCTCCGTACGTTTTTCACGGGAAAATTCAACCATATCCGGGCCACCCTCAAAAACCCCTTTGAACAGATCGGCTTTGAGTTGCAGGCCCGCCATAATTTTTTCTTCGATACTATCTTTGGCAATCAGATTGACCACGTTGACACAACCGCTTTTCTGGCCGATACGATTGACCCGGCCGATACGCTGATTCATCCGGGCGGGATTCCAGGGAAGCTCAAAATTGACCACACAGTCCGCAGCCTGCAGGTTCAACCCGGTACCACCGGCATCTGTGGAAAGAAATACCTTGCAATCCGGGTTATTCGTAAATTCATCGATCAGGGCCTGGCGCTTTTTTACCGGTATTTTGCCGGACAGTTCCACAAAGGGGATCCCCACGTCAGACAGGTGGCGGGCAATAAGAAACGTCATCGTAGTCCATTCGCTGAAAATCACCATTTTACGCTTATTCTGCACCACCAGTTCATCAATGACCCCTTCCAGTTCCGCAAGTTTGGGCGAAATATGGGTCTTACGGTCGATCAGATAGGTGGAGTCGCAAACCATGCGCATGCGCAGCAGAAGCTCCTGGATGCGTCTGAGATCCATGGGGGTGAGATATTTCTTGTTTAGTAAAGGAACCAGAGCCTGCACATACCCGGTGTGAATTTTTTGCTGTTTGTGATGCAGGTCGATATAGTAATTATTTACCACTTCATGGGGAAGATCGGAAAGCACCTCTTCCTTGCGACGCCGGATCACAATGGATTGGAGCCGTTCATGGAGCTGTTCCAGATGGTAGTAACCGAGAATTTTGCCCTTTTTATGGCGGCTGAGCATGAAATGGTCGGCGGCAAACTGCCACAAAGGTGATAGCATGTGGGGATCCAAGAACTGTATGATGGAATAGACGTCTTCCAGTTTGTTTTCCAGCGGCGTCCCGGTCAGCACGAGGGCGTGTTTCCGGGGCAGGCGTTTAACCGCATCGGCGGTTTTAGTGGAAAAATTTTTGATCCGCTGCGCCTCATCCAGAATCACTAAATCCGGTTTGAGCCGTGATATGACCGTTACATCGCGAAGCACCGCTTCATAATTGGTGATCTTGAAATAGCTCTCATCGCCGGAATAGATGGCTTGGCGCTGCCAGGCCGGTCCGGCGACGACGATTGCTTTTTCGTTCGAAAAGCGTTCGATTTCACGCTTCCACTGCTCTTTGAGGGAAGCCATCGTAATCACTAATACGTTTCGGAAATCGAATATTTTCTTTTTCTGAATGGCCAAGGCAATCGCCTGGAGTGTTTTGCCCAATCCCATTTCATCACCGATAAGCGCGGCTTTCTTAAACAGGCCGAAGTGAACCCCGTCCTCCTGGTAGGGATAGAGTTGGGCGCTGAGATTGATGACGGGCGGTGTCACCGTTTGAGCCAGCTCGGTCATCTGTTTTTCCTGAAGAAATTCGTCCAGGCGGCTCAGGACCGATTCCTGGACGCGAACCCGTTTGTTACCGTTCAACTCGGTCAGCAAAGGCATCAGATCGGAAAGCTCCGTACCGGTAAAAGATCCATCGGGGCGGAAACATCCGGACAGCACCCCATTTAACTTTTTGATCTGGGATTTCGGTCGCTCGGAGAAAAGCCGGGGCTGATCTTGAATCGAGTCCCAGTAAATATCGACGAAGGGAAATCGTTCGTGTGAAAGTCGTTTTTTAAACCCACGCTTCTTTTTAAGAAGATTTGTGAGAAACAGGATGTGTTTGCAGGTCCCCAGGCGATTTGACAGATAGTCCGGACAGGTACAGTGACCCTGCCCGTTTTCCGGATCATGTAGCGTGACCGTATATAGACGGCCGTTGGGCGTTTCCAACATATGTTCGCCCTTGTACATCTCGCCTAACGTGACCGTAAAGTCTTCTTGTCGGGCGCGGTGTCGGCGGTCATCCAAAGCCTGCTGTTTGATTTCCTCGGGCGTTAAAAGCTTATCTTCGGCCTGGGGCTTTGCGCTGCCCGCGGATACCTGCTGCCAGCGCTGAATGACGTCCCGTGCATCGAAAAGGACCGCCACCGTATGCTTGCAGCCTTGCCCCGGATAAGGGCAGTCGCAGGCGGTGATCAAGTTGCCGTTGGAAAATTGAATTTGGGTTGTATAATCCCCATAATTTCCATCCACATCATAGGTAAACCATCCTTTTTCCGGCACGGCCTCCTTTAGAACAAAAGTGCCATGCTCATAAATTTGGACGCCTCTGCGGTAGATAACGGCAGAATCCGCCACTTGGTTGCGAATAAATTCGCGGGTTAAGTCTAACATAATAGTCTCTCCTATCATGGATTATTAAGAATAAATATTGGGCCTTATCCAAAATAAAGGATATGAAATCCACCACAATATATTGTGTGATTCTCCAATACCAATACGCTACATACAGACAAACCGTGTGGTTTGTCAACGCCTATTAAACGGTCGGATTTTGGGCAGTTTAAAAGAGAAAGGAGACAGAAGAATAAGTTAACCTAATGAAATAATTGGTCTCAGATGAACACGAATTATTAGCCACAGAATCACACAGAAAAACACAGAAATAACAAGGTGATAATTGTATCTGTGTGATTCTGTGGCCATTTTCAAAAAACTAAAGTATTACAGCGGATCAAGGTTTGAATACGTTCATGCCCTCCTTGGTATCTTGTAGCACATAGCCCAGGGCTTGAATTTCATCGCGTAGCCGGTCAGATGCATCCCACTGCTTGTCTTGCCGCGCTTTTTGCCGGGCCGCCATTAATTTTTGAACCGCCTCCGGCAACGCTTGTGTTTTATCCAGGCGATCCAGATCCAGTCCCAGCGCGCGATCAAAATCTAAAATGGTGGCAACCTTCGCCGCATTGCTGATGGTGCTTTTTAGCATTTCCTGCACCACGGCCAAGGCCCGTGGCATATTCAGATCGTCGTTTATTGCTGCCAGAAATTTGGCCTTATATTCCGAATCGGCCGATGGATCTTTTTCGCCCTTGCCATCGGTCACCTGGCGAATCTGATTTTGCAGGTGTAGCAAGCCGTTGCGCGCGGCCTCCATGGATTCGTCGCTGTACTCCATGGGTTTGCGGTAATGGGTTTGGAAGGCGGCAAAACGATAGGCCAACGGATGGATGTCATTTTTCCGGAAGGTATTTTCCAGGGTCAGGAAATTGTCCTCGCTTTTGGCCATTTTTTTTCCACCCCGGATGATGAGAAAGGCCCCATGCATCCAGAAATTAAAGAATTTTTTGCCGGTGGCGGCTTCAGACTGGGCGATTTCGTTGGTGTGGTGCACATCGATATGGTCGGTGCCGCCGCAGTGAATGTCCAGCTGGTCGCCTAAAAATTTCATGCTCATGGCCGAACACTCGATGTGCCAACCGGGAAAGCCGAAACCCCAGGGCGAGTCCCATTCCATTTGCCGTTTGGCACCGGGGGGTGAAAATTTCCAGAGGGCGAAATCAGTTGGATTTCTCTTTTCCGGATTTTTTTCCACCCGGGCGCCTTCCTGCAAGGCTTCCAGGTTTTGACCGGAAAGCTTGCCATAATCCTTTTTTTGCGCGGTATCGAAATAGATACCATCACGGGTGTTGTAGGTATAACCCTTTTTTTCCAGGGCGGTAACTAATTCAATTTGCTCGGGAATCGTATCGGTGGCCTTGCACCAGATGTCCGGTGCAAGGATGTTTAACCGGGCGATATCCTCTTTAAACGCGCGGAGATAAAATTCGGCGATATCCCAGGCGCTCCGACCCTCCCGCGCCGCGCCTTTTTCCATTTTATCTTCACCCATGTCCCGGTCGCCCGTCAAATGACCCACATCGGTAATGTTCATCACGTGCTTAACCCGATATCCATTATATAGGAGAACCCGTTTTAGAATATCTTCGAAGATATAGGTTCGCAAATTCCCAATGTGAGCAAAGTTGTAAACCGTGGGTCCGCAGGTATACAGACCGACTTCATTGTCTCGGATCGGCTTAAACACTTCCTTTTGCCGTGTCAGGGTATTGTACAACAGCAGTTTCATCATCGGTCATCCACCTGTGATCCCGATTCTTAATTAAATTATTCGTACAATTTGGGTTTATTAATACCTGCGATTTTATGTGTGAAAACACAAGATCCGCGCCGTCAGTCGTCAACCCGACACCACATAATGGAGCTTGTACCCGGAAGCGTATCATTTCCGCGTATACCCGTAAAGGCTTGCGGCAACGCTTCCATAAATCATCGCCCGTTAAAACACCCCTTTTTACCTTATTAGCTCCCTCGCATGTTAGTGACAAACCCTGAAATCCAAACTGTGTTTCGCTAAGCTCCTGGAACGAATTGTGTCTTAACTGAAAAGACTTAAATACAGGCTTGACTCGATGGCAAATAAGTTAATCGTCGTCACTCATAACGTAAAAGAATTTAAACGTATTGCAAGATTAGATGTAGAGGACTGGAAAAAGGAAACTGGTAGATAACAACCGATAAATTATGCAAAACATACACGCCCGCTGACGCTTTCACTCAACAATTGCATTTGGATTTATCCATTTGAGTCCGAGTTGCCCTCAATATTCATAAAAATTACCAAATCAACTTCTGGGACACCCTGATTGTTGCGGCGGCGGAGAGCGCAAAGTGCAACAAGATCCTTACTTTCATGTTTTTCCTTATGAACCGACAATCTTTATCGATTTTTCAATGCATAACGTTCAGTAAAAAAAAAGCATTTCCGATTTCCAAATGTGATCTCTTTTGTTATAGACAAACGAGCCACACATGGGGTTTTGGCATTCACCGGTTACGATGGTCGAAAGGAGAAAATGACCGATGCCTGAGATTAAAACCGCGCCTTATGGATCGTGGGAATCACCGATCACATCTGATCTGATCGTTTCCGAAGCCGTCGGGCTCAGCGATGTCGTCTTGGATGGCCAAGATATTTACTGGGTGGAGATGCGACCTTCCGAAGGGGGAAGATATGTGATTGTCCGCAACACTCCGGATGGAACGTCTACCGATTTAATACCCGCAAACTTTAACGCCCGAACGCGGGTGCACGAATACGGCGGCAGGGCATTTATTGTGAACAACGGTTGCGTTTACTTCACAAATTTCTCCGATCAACGCCTTTACCGTCAAAGGCCGGGCCTGCAGCCTCAACCGATTACACCGGCCGGCAATATGCGGTTTTCCGATGGTGTGATTGATTCCCGATTTCGACGACTGATTTGCGTCTGTGAAGATCACTCACCCACCGGTAAGGAGCCTGTCAATTTTTTAGCGGGTATCGATCTGCCGGGATCGGATCAGGCTGAGATCAAAAAGTTGATATCCGGTTGTGATTTTTATTCTTCGCCCTGCATTAGCCCGGATGGGACGCGCTTCGCCTGGTTGTCCTGGAATCATCCCAACATGCCCTGGGATGGAACCGAACTTTGGCTGGGTGAATTCGGTCCGGACGGATTCCTCCGTCACTCCACTAAAATCGCCGGCGCAAATGATGAATCCCTGTTTCAACCCCAGTGGTCTCCGGACGGCAACTTGTATTTCATCTCCGACCGAAGCGACTGGTGGAATCTTTATCGCTGGCAGGATGGACGCGTTGAGCCGGTTATTCAAATGGAGGCCGAATTCGGGATGCCGCAATGGGTTTTTGGCATGTCCACCTACGCGTTCGAATCCGAGCAGCGTATCATTTGCGCGTATACCCGTAAAGGTCTGTGGCAGCTCGCCCATATCGATTTAGAGAGGGGTAAACTGCAAGACATCCAAACGCCTTATACGGATATTGCGTATGTGCGGGCAGCTGCTGGCTGGACGGTGTTTCTGGGCGGTTCCGCCACCGAGCCGAAATCCATTGTTAAAATGGATAACGCTACGCAAAAAATTCACGTTTTGCGACGCACGAGCAGTGCGAAAATAGATTCCGGTTTTTTGTCGCGGCCGCAACCAATTGAGTTTCCGACCGAACAGGGACAATCGGCCCACGCCTTTTATTATCCGCCTCATCACCCTCTTTACCAGGCCCCTGAGGGAGAACGAGCGCCGCTGCTGGTATTCAGTCATGGCGGTCCGACAGCCGCCACCACCGCCACCTTCAACCTGGCAATGCAGTATTGGACCAGCCGGGGAATTGCGGTATTGGATGTGAACTATGGCGGTAGCACCGGTTTCGGCCGAGCTTACCGTCAGCGCCTGAATGGCCAGTGGGGAGTTATTGACGTTCAAGACTGTGTCAACGGCGCACGCTATCTGGTTGAGCACTTTGGCATCGACGCGAACCGACTGGCCATCCGCGGTGGAAGTGCCGGCGGTTACACGGCCCTTTGCGCGCTTACCTTTCACGATGTATTTAACGCGGGTGCCAGCTATTATGGCGTTAGCGATTTGGAAGCGTTGGCCAAGGAAACGCATAAATTCGAAGCCCGTTATCTGGATAACCTAATCGGGCCTTTCCCGGAGCGACGGGATCTTTATCAGAAACGCTCACCCATCCACTTCGGAGACCGCCTATCATGTCCGCTCATCTTCTTCCAGGGTCTCGAAGACAAAGTCGTCCCCCCCCGCCAGGCCGAGATGATGGTTCAGATATTGCGCACCAAAGGGCTGCCGGTAGCGTACCTGACCTTTGAGAAGGAACAGCATGGCTTCCGCATAGCGAAAAATATTAAACGAGCGCTGGATGCGGAGTTGTATTTCTATGCCCAAATTTTCGGCTTTAATTTGGCGGGCCCCGTCGAGTCCGTACGGATTGAAAATCTGTGACGTCAACCGTTGACCGGTTTAGACAAGCTACCCAACCAACCCAATGTCTCTCGAGGCCCCTGTGCCTGGGTAAGGCCGGAACCCAATATCAATTTCAGAATCGGTCACCAAACACGCCAGGGGATGTCGTAAGTGGGGATACTCCCGCCGGCATCCTGCAAGATGCGATCATACATGCGTTCGACCAAGGTTCCATTTTGCTGCGCAATGTTGCGTTCTTCACCCGGATCCTGTTTAAGATCATACAGTTGCGGGTCGCTGCCGCTGGTGTGAGAAATATACATGTACTCATGATCTCTCAGGTATACATGGTCTCTGAATATCGATGTGACACAGTCTCGAAATGCAGTTTTCTTGCCTTCCACGAGCTCCCATAGGTTTTCACCTTCCGACTGGTCCGGAACTGTTTCTTTCAATAAATATAAAAGGGTGGTGAGAAGATCGTGATCGTAAACAAAGGAATCGATCACTTTAGGTGGTTGCCTGGGATATCTGATGAACAACACAAGATCCATCAGCTCCTTAAACAGACTGGAGGCTATTTTTCCCATACAGCGATGTTCGCCGATGACGTGGCCGTGGTCGCTGATCAGGGCAATGACGGTATCGTCCATCAGATCGAGTTGTTCGACCTTGTTTAAAAAATGCCCCAGCCAGTGGTCCACCAGGGTGACCTCCCCCGCATACAGGGCCCGGACATGGGCCAGTTCTTCTTCGGACAGATAGTCGAGGTTGTCGGTGTAGGTGGGTAGAATGATCTCGGTGCCTTTGTACCCGGGGTTGTACATATCCACATAGTGCTGGGGCGGATCCCAGGGTTCATGGGGGTCGAAGGAGTCGATGCACAGAAAGAAGTTTTCGCAATCACGGTTTTCCTCCAGCCAACGGGCAGCGGAACGAAATACCTGGGGTGCGAAATAATCTTCCTCGTTTTTACGGGCGGTGATGTTGCGGAGGTATTTGGAAAACAGCTTTACCGAATTGGCGGTTTTATCCATTTTGCCGCTCAGATATTTTTCCGGGTCAATTTCCCGGGTGGAACCGGATGTGTAGCAGTCGAATTCCTGCCCCCGAATATGCTGCCATTCGTCAAACCCCCGATGCAGGTTCATACCAGGTTTGAACAGATGGTAAACATCGGTGATAAAACCGGTTCGATACCCCTGTTCCTGGAGAAGCTCTGCCAGGGTCGAATCCGATTCGGACACCGGATTCCATCCCGGTACCGGCCACTGTTTCCAGGGAACCCAGTCCTTAAAGGGGAACATCCGTCTGCCGGTGTGGATGGCTTTCCGTACCGGCAGGGTGGGGAGGGATTCGGGGTATGCCCGGGTGAACCGGACACTTTCCCTGCCCAGACGATCGAGGTTCGGGGTTTTGATCCAGTCGTTGCCGTTTATCCCCACATGATCGGCCCGCAGCGAGTCAATGATAATCAAGATCAAATTCATGTTCATCCACCTTGAAATATGATGATTTTCCCTGATTTGGTGTTAATCAACCGTGCGAAATTCTCTGTCATCTCTTAATACGTGCGCATACCTGCGATTATAACATTATCCGTAATCGGGATCCAATTCGCGGGTTGCTGTGGAATACGGATGTTCAGCCCCTGCCAAACAGATGTCTCCAGACCTGCCGCGGGGTAAAGGCCCAGACAAGCAACAGAATATTTATGGTCAGGATTGTCGCTGAAATGGGCCGTGACCAGAAAATCTCCATACCGTGGTCGGACATAATCAGGCTGCGGCGAAAATTGTCTTCGACAATGGGGCCCAGCACCCGGGCGATGATAATGGGGGCCAATGGAAACTCGTTTTTCCTTAGGACATACCCGAGCAGTCCGAACAACATCATCATCTGCAGATCAAAAACCGACCCCTGCAGGGCAAAGGTACCGATGGCCGAAACCAGCAAAACGATGGGAATGAGGCGGTTTTTTTTCAATTTGAGGATGAAGACAAAAAACGGGGTGAAGAGTATGCCGAGGATAAACAGGATAATATTGGAAGCGATATAGGCCAGAAAGATGCCGCCGGCCATTTCCGGATAATCCCTGAAAAGTGTGGGCCCGGGAAAGGCTCCGAGCATGATCATGGCGCTGAGGAGAACCGCACTGATGGCGTCCCCGGGGATGGCCAGGGCCAGGGCGGGGATCAGCGTGCCGCCGCAGCAGGCGTTGTTGGCGGCTTCCGTTGCGATAACCCCCTCCGGGATACCGGTGCCGAACTTGGACGGGTCCTTGGCGGACCCCTTGGCAGCCGCGTAGGAGACAAAGGCGGCGATGACCGCACCGGCTCCGGGCAGGGCGCCGATAAAGGCGCCGACGGTGCTGGACCGGAGCAGGTTCACCCATCGTTTTAGCACGGTGGTGATGGAGTAGATCACCGGCGGCCGGAAGGTTTTGATTTTGATGCTGGCATCCAACTCCGCAACACCTTTTTCGATCTGGATCATGGTCTCGCTCACGGCAAACAGTCCCACCAGAACCGACACGATGTTGATGCCGCCCAGAAGATTCGGTTGATCGAAGGTGAAGCGATCGAATTCGCTGATAAAGGGGTCCAGCCCCATGGTGGCGATGAGCAGACCCAAACACCCGCTCAACAGCCCTTTGACCGTGGATTCCCCCGAAACCACCGCGATGCTGATCAGACCGGTAAAAGCCAGGGCAAAGAGTTCCGGGGGGGTGAATTTCATGGCCACCTTGGCCAATAGCGGGCTGAAAAAGACCAGCATGATTCCCCCGAGAAAGCCGCCGATGGAGCTGGCCGATATGGCCAACCCAACAGCCTCTGGGGCCTGCCCCTTCTGAGCCATGGGGTAGCCGTCGAGAAGGGTGGCAGCGGCAATGGGGGTTCCCGGAATTCTCAACAAGATCGCTGAAATCGCCCCCCCGCAGGAACCGCCCACAAAAATACCGATCAGCATCCCCATACCGGATACCGGATCCATATAAAAGGCAACCGGGGTGAGGATGATGACTCCCAGCAAAGGCCCCACACCGGGGAGCACCCCGAGAACGATACCAAAAAACACCCCAAAGGAGGTGCTGAGGATCTGGTTAAAACCAAAAAAGCTTTCAAAACCGGCAGACAATACCTCGAACATGTCGATTTTCCTATGGTGTTGTTTTTAGATCATTCCATGAATCGACCCAGCAGGCCGATCGGTAGGACCACATCCAGCATCTCCTGAAAAAACAGATACATCCCCATGGTTCCTCCGGCGGCATAGGCAAGGTTGGCCCAGGGTTTGCGAACACCCAGGGCCGCCAGAATACCCGCCAGCATGATCGGCGTGGCGATTAGATACCCCAGAAATTCCAGAATACAGATATATCCCCAAAACCACGCGAGACAGCCAAAACCGAGCATGACGTTTCGGAGTTCCGGTTTCTCCCGTGAGTCAGACGTATCGTCGGGACCTGTAGATCCCGATCCGGGGCGGTGCTCCTTATAAGAAAGAAATGCTTGTTTGGCGATGTTGCACAGGGCCAATACGAGCATCAGGCCGGCCAGAAGTCTGGGGTAGAAGGCGGCATTTGTCAGCGCGCCGCCTTTGGCGGCGCCTGCGGCGGCAAAACGCGTGGCGGTTTCATAGAACACATATGCCGCCACACCAAGAAAAAGCAGATCTGTGAGAATCGTTTGAATGTGTTTGCGATCCATCATAAGCCTCTGGCCCAGGGGAACCGTGTTTCAGTTACCCGGTGTCCATCCAGAATCTTCCATGCCCGGATGGGATTTCCTGCAACCAGTGCACCGGCATCAGCCAAACGTTCGTTATCATCGCTTTTGCCGAAAGCCGATCGCATGCGTCCATAATTGCCAGTTTGTGGAGGTGCACAGAGAAAAAAACAGCCGGGCAACCCCTGTTGTCACGTCACGTGGATATTGCCTGGCCCTCCCGTTTAATCGACTAAAACGTGAGCTCCGCCTCCCACTTGGAGGCTTCGACGCCTTCCTTCAGAACACCCTGTGTTACGTCGATCACCTTGACGTAATCCTCAGGCGGCTTCCCGCCAAACTCCCAGCCGATTTCGTTGAGTTTCTTTTCATACGCAGGATCCTTAAACACCTGGGCCATGGCATCCTGGAGCACCTTCACCCGGTCCTTGGGCGTTCCCTTCCTGACGGTCCAGAAATTCCAGCCGGAGGCCACCGGGGAATCAAAGAGTTCTCCAGCCGCAGGGGTTCCGGGCACCAGTTTGGAGGGTTTTGTGGTGAGGGTGGCCAGGGGGGTCATCTCGTCTTTATAGGTAATGTATCCACCCGCGTTGGGAAAGGCAAAATCGAGCACACCGGCCAGAAGGTCTTTCATGGCCGGAACACTTCCCGGATAGGGGACCATCTTGCACTTGACACCCTGGCGTTTGAGCAGGATTACGATGCTCAGATGCGGCAGTGAGTTTCGGGGGCCGCCGTATTTTAGCCCCGGGTTTTTCTTTCCGTATTCGATCAGCTCTTTATACGTGCTGAATCGGGTGTCACCCTTTTTGATCGAGACCACATCCACCCCCAGAACCGGTCCGCCAACGGGGATGAAGTCTTTGACCGGATCGTATTTTACCTCCCGGATCAGCGGAACGGTGGCGCCCGGTGCGCCGTACATGTTCATGATGGTGTAGCCGTCTGCGGCTTTGCTCAACGTCTGCATGACGGCTTTGACCCCGGAGCCGCCGGTTACACAGTTGACCACGATCTTCTGTCCCAGGACCTTGCCCATCTTCTCGGCTAGAAGCTGGGCCGCCACATGGGCCGGCATCCCCGGCTTCCAAGGGTGGATCAAGGTAATCCGCCTGGCGGGATACTTTGCCATGGAAACGCCGACAGTAGATGCCACGGTTATAATGATCAGGATAATGGTTGCAACAGTTTTGCCTGAAAATAAATGTTTCAACATAGATTTTCCTCCTTTAGGTTGTTGAGTGGTACCGGATCTATGATCCAAAAGGGAGTCCGTGATCGGAAAGGCGCAAGATCAATGATTGTTTCATTAACCCAAGCTTTCTCATCCGGTCAAAAAAGCTCACCCATTTATCCAGAAAAGAAATTTCCCCGATTTTACAATGATAATTAGCGGTTTACCCTGTTCTCTTTCGCTGTTTGACCGATTGAAAAAAGAAATATACTATAGTGTAGTTTAGATATCAACTCTATATCAATTTAAGTATTTAGCCGGGAGAAAAAGATAATGAGCAAAAGCAAAACTGTTAGAGCCAACATCGGACGATATTATCAGGAATCAATCCCCTGCTGGCAGGAGCCGCTCCATGCGCCCGAGAAGGCCCCCAACATCCTTTTTATCGTCCTGGATGATGTGGGGTTTGCGCAGCTCGGCTGTTACGGATCGGACATCGCAACCTCGAATATGGACCGCCTGGCGGACGAGGGGGTGATGTATACCAACTTTCATACGGCTGCCATGTGTTCCCCGACGAGGTCCTGCGTGCTCACCGGGCGAAACCATCACACCAACGGGATGGGGTGCATCGCGGAATACACGACGGGATTTCCCGGTTACAGCGCAAAGATTCCCAGAGAAAACGGATTCTTGAGCGAAATCCTATCGATGCACGGCTATGCCTGCTACGCTCTCGGGAAGTGGCACTTGACGCCGGATTACGAGACCAACATGGCCGCAACCAAAGAACGGTGGCCCCTGGGACGGGGTTTTGAGCGTTTCTATGGGTTTCTCGGTGGGCACACCGATCAATACGAACCCAATCTGATTTACGACAACCACAGCATAACCCCGCCGAAACCGGTTTCAGAAGGCTACCACCTGACCGAAGATCTGACGGACAAGGCTATCGAGTTCATCACGGATCTCAAGAATGTCGATCCGGAGAAACCGTTTTTCATGTACTTTTCCCCTGGCGCCATGCACGCCCCTCATCAAGCCCCAAAGGAGTGGATCGATAAATACAGGGGAAAGTTCGATCAGGGCTGGGAGAGCTGGCGAGAGGAGATCTATCAAAGGCAGCTCGATGCGGGGATTATCCCTCCGGGGACAGAGCTACCGCCGAGACCCGAGTGGGTCCAGGACTGGGAATCGCTCTCAGAAGACGAAAAGCGTCTGTACGCTCGTTTTATGGAAGTCTTTGCCGGTTTTCTTGAACACACGGATGACCATATCGGGAGATTGATCGATTTTCTGAAAGATATCGGCCAGTATGAAAATACACTGATCGTTCTGATCTCAGACAACGGCGCCAGCTCGGAAGGCGGTCCGCACGGGTCGATCAATGAGGCCTGCCTGTACAACTCGGTTCCTTTCACGGTGGAAGAAAACTTGAAAATGATGGACAAATTGGGCGGTCCGGAATCGTACCCCAACTATCCCTGGGGGTGGACCTGGGCCGGGAACACACCGTTGAAGCGCTGGAAAAGGGAAACCCACGAGGGGGGCGTGACCGACCCCATGATCGTTGCCTGGCCGGCCGGTATCCAGGCCGGAGGCGAAAAGAGGGGGCAGTACTGTCACGCGATCGACCTCGTGCCGACCATTCTAGAGGTCTTGGGTCTGGATGCGCCGGAAAGTATCAACGGAATCGACCAGAGCCCCATAGAGGGAACCGGATTTTCCTATACCTTCGATGGCAAGGATGCACAGGAGCGTCATGTGACGCAATACTATGAAATGATGGGATGCCGGGCTATTTACCATAAAGGGTGGAAAGCAGTCGCATGGCACCGAACCTGGAGACTCATGTGGGAGCCCAAGTCTTTTGACGACGACCAGTGGGAACTGTACCACGTGGCGGAAGATTTTTCCGAATCCCGAGATCTTTCAGACCGATACCCCGACAAATTGCGGGAGCTCCAGGAGTTGTGGTGGGCGGAGGCCGGCCGCTACAACGTTCTTCCCCTGGATGACCGTGGAGGGCATCGCTTTCTGGGGTTCCGTCCCAAACCTTACCGCGATCGGGAAGCATATATTTACTACCCCTTCGGCGCTCCGGTGGGAGAGGGGGCGGCGGTGGACGTCAAGAACCGTTCCCACGAGATTTCGGCGGAAGTGGAGATCCCCGAACAGGGGGTGGAAGGGGTTCTCCTAGCCCACGGCGGACGATACGGCGGCTACAGTTTTTACGTAAAAGATGAAAATCTCCATTACGTTCACAATTTTTTAAATCTGGAACGGTATACGATCACGTCCGAATTCGAGCTGCCCCGGGGACCCTGCACGTTGAGATACCGGTTTGAAAAGACTGGAACCAAAACTCTCGGCGCCGGGGGCATCGGACGTCTGTTCATCAACGACCGCCAGGTGGCAGAAGGCGAAATCCCCCGCACGATCGGATTGCGATATCACCTGGCCGACGACGGCCTGTGCTGCGGTTACGACGGACAAACCCCCACAACCGAGGACTACCGGTCACCCTTCCGCTTTACTGGAACCCTCAACCGGGTTGTTGTCACCACAGAAGGGGAAAGGCATGAAGACGAAAAACTTCGGTTAAAGATCGCAAAAGCCAGGCAGTGAGTGATAAGAACTTGTTTTCTTGAAGGTCGTGTGTGGAAAAAGAGAGGCTGTCAATCATTATAATGATGACATTGCTCATGTCTTACCTCCGGATTATGAAAAAGGTTCACTGTTCAAGGCGTAAAAAGAATTTATCGATTGAGGTTTAATCTGGTTTCAAAAACCACGATATACAAATACGCATTTACAATGCAAGGGCTGAATTAGTAATTAGGCATTAAGTCCGTATCTCTAGTTTACGAACAGGAGGCATTCATGCCAAATCCGCAGATCCCCCCCGGTATTCATCCTGAACTCAAAGCCCATACAGAGTTGTTTAAAAAGAAAGTTTATAAAATCGGCGAAAATATATATTCCGCGGTCGGATGGGCACCGGCCAACACCATTATGATCGAGGGAGAAGACGGTATCATTCTGGTCGACGTGGGTAGAGAAATCGAATCGGCCAAAGAGGTGAAAAAAGAATTCAGCAAAATCACCTCAAAGCCCATAAAGGCTATCATATTAACGCATTTTCATCCGGATCATATTCACGGCATGAAAGGCTGGGTTTCAGAAGAAGAAGTTAATAACGGAAGCGTGGAGATTTACGCCCATGAGCAATTAGTCGATAATCTTGCGGGACAGAGTGTCCAGCTCGGCCCCATATTAAGCATGCGCACGCGATACACATTTGGTGCATTTCTGTCTCCCGAAGACCGAAAAGATATGAACATCGCTTTGGGGCCGCTGACAAAAGTGGGCACTTTCACATTTATTCCGCCGACCATCACCATGAAAAAAACACTGGACATCACCGTTTCAGGTATCCGGATGACGCTGATTCATGTGCCCAGTGAAGCACCGGATGAAATCGTGGTTTATTTACCGGATAGTAAAATTCTTTTATCCGCAGAGGTGATTCAGGGACCGACGTTTCCGAATCTCTATCCGCTGCGGGGCTCGAAATTTCGTGATCCGGTGTTGTGGTTTAAAAGTATTGATGTGCTGCGGTCTCTTAAAGCGGAGAACATGGTTCCCGGTCACGGCCAGCCCGTGTTCGGCGCATCGCATGTCGAAGACGTCTTAAGGATGTACCGCGACGGTATTCAATACCTACACGACCAGACCCTTCGATTTATGAACCGGGGGTTAACACCCGATGAGCTGGTTCACAAAGTGACATTTCCGCCTCACCTTGAAAATTACAAACCCTATCTTCGTCAATACTACGGTACGGTAAAGCATTGTGTTCGAGATATCTACTACGGCTATTTGGGGTGGTTTCAGGGAGACCCGGTTGCGTTGGATCCCATTCCCAAAAAGAAGCAATCGAAGCGACTTGTCAGACTGATGGGGGGACGGAATACCGTACTCAAAGAAGCAAAAAAGGTCTATGAAAACGGCGATTATCAGTGGGCCGCCGAATTAGCGACATACCTCATCCGAATCGATCACAACGACAGGGATGCGCGCAATATCAAGGCGGCGGCGTTTCGTAACCTGGGCTATGCGCAGATGAATATCAACTGGCGCAATTGGTATTTGACATCGGCCATGGAGCTGGACGGCTCACTGGACATGGAAAGCGCTCATAAACTACCGGGCCAAAAATTTGCCTCACCGGATGTCGTAAAAGCCCTTCCGGCCGGCGTTATCATAGAAGCGTTGACGCTCAGACTCATCGCCGAACAAACATTTGACGCACAACTAACCATGGGATTTCAAATTACTGAGGCAGATGAGAATTACGCCATCGAGATACGCAGGGGGGTTGCTCAGTTCCATGAATATCTACCGGAAAAAGTTGATGTTAAACTTAAAATGAGTAGAAGCTTTTTAAACGAAAATATCCTCAACATTTTAAACATAAAAAACGGTGTCAACTCTGGCGACGTTACGGTAGAAGGAAAGTGGACGAATGTTGAACGCTTCTTTAATTACTTCGAGTTGGAACCGTTTCCCATTTGGCTAACCATCCGATAGTGAGGAGTTTTTGTTATTCTACCCCGAATGGCGCAAGCGCCAACTCGCTTATTATTTAACCAATGTGATCCTGATCAACCACGGCCGCTGTTGGGGATTCTTTTATATCTTCAGTGTCCAGCGGCTAACTTTGAGCCGGAAATAGGGTGCCGGTTGTAAATTCGTTCACAAATTCAGCGTCCTCGGCCAATTCGAGCATATGAACTTTGCGAGAGATATCCTGTACGGTATTTCTGAGTTTCCCATCCAGCAATGCCATAATGGCGCCGCGTCCGGCTGCATTGGCCACGACGTTTACGTCAGACTCAAGCGAATGTTCCGGCAGCATCCCTATGGCGACTGCGTTCCGCCAGTCAAACCGGGCACCAAACGCGCCGGTAAGCACCAATCGATCAAAACGGTTGGTGCCGGCCTTACGCATCAATAGTTTGATCCCAACAGAAAGCGCAGACTTTGCGAGTTGGATCTGTCTGACATCGCCGAGGGTGATGGTGATTTCCTGTCCGTTTGCAGCGTTTTGCGCAGAGGCCAAAATGAATTTGCGACCGATTCCGTTTTCGGTCACAACCCCGGGCAATCCCTCTTGAATCCGGCCGCTCGGCAGGATCAGCCCGGACTTTGCCATACCGGCAACCGCATCGATGATACCGGAACCGCAGATTCCTCGCGGCGGTTCCTGATCCCCATTACCCAGCACTTCACAATTCACTTTGTAAGATGTGGGGTCTACGGTTACCCTGTGAATCGCACCGGTTGCCGCACGCATGCCACACTCGATGTGCGCCCCTTCCAGCGCGGGACCTGTAGCACAACTGGTGGCCCAAAGCCCATTTCGATTTCCAACCACCACTTCCCCGTTGGTGCCGATATCGACAATCAAGGAGATCTCTTCTCGCTCATGAGGTCGCTCCGAAAGAATTACGCCAAGGGTATCTCCGCCGATAAAACCGGAAATTACGGGAAAAACATGAACATTGGTTCCCGGATTCAGATCGAGTCCGATATCTCCGGCCCGAAGATCCTTAGGATCGCATGAAACCGGCAAATAGGGGGAAAAGCCCAATCCGTGAGGATGAATTCCCATGAATATTTGCTCCATGGTGGTATTGCCCACAACCGTAACCTCGTCAATATCCTCAAGGTTTGCGTCCACTTGGTTCGCACAATGTTTCATCAAATCATTGCATTCATCGATTACAACCTTTTGAAGCAGGCTTAAACCGGTATCCTGCTCATTTGCATGGGTTATTCTGCTGATCACATCCTCTCCAAAACGACGCTGCGGGTTGGCGGATGCGGCGGAACAAATCACCGTACCGGCTGTCAAATCGCACAAATAGGCTGCGAGTGTGGTGGTACCGATATCCAGAGCCACCCCTAAGGATCGTTCTCTTCGGTTCTCCAAAACGGCGGTAACGCCTTTCTGAGAATGACGAACCAGTGTCATCTCTTTGTGATAAGAAGCGGGGCGACTGAGCATTCGGATTGCCTCAGGATCATTAAATGCCAGGTTTTGTCCGAAAGCCCTGTTGGAATGATCGACAACCCGCTCCATAAAATCCCGAGGCACCTTATTGTCGGGGTTGGTACTCGACGAGACGGACAGGAACAGTCGTTCGGCCATCGGATCGCTGGAAAATACGCCTTGCACACCGGTTTTACCGATGGCCTCGGTACTGTCCAGCACCGCTTCAGACACAGATACCTTCGCCCAGCCATGAAGCTTCGCTTGGCAGGCCAGCCGGTATCCGGATCGTATCTGTTCGGGCGTCAATAGCTTGGTTTCATTCTCTGTGAGCGGAGAAAAATGGTCGGAAGGATTCACAGCCACCAGGCATTTGCCGCAGCGACCCTGACCGCCACAGTCTGAACGAATCAGAATATTTTGATCTCCTGCTACTTCCAGAAGAGATTGCCCTTTCTTTCCCTGGCAGGAAATCCCCATGGGTTCAAAAGTAACGCGATGTGTCTTTGTGGTTTTGGGGGTAGGAATCTGATTCTTATCCAATAAACATCTCCTTAGGAATTTCCTCGTAACCAATCGATTCAAGGTGAAGATCCTGTTTAAACGGAGCTACGAGGAATTCATTGTAACAACCGCTTTGCCAGCTCGACACTCTCCCCGGCATCCTGAGCGTATCCGTCTGCACCAATATCCCGTGCATATTTAGCATTTACCGGAGCACCACCCACCATGACTTTCACCCGGTCTCTAAGCCCCTTTACAGAAAGAACGTCGATTACCTTTTTCATTTCGGGCATCGTGGTGGTGAGTAGCGCAGACATGCCCAGTATGTCCGGTTTGGTTTCTCCAACCTTATTTACAAATTCTTCTACGGGTAAGTTAATACCTAAATCCTCAACCTCAAACCCCACCCCTCGAAGCATAGTAACCACCATGTTTTTGCCGATATCGTGTAAATCCCCACGAACCGTTCCGATAAGTATCTTGCCGCTGGCATCCTTTTTTTCCTTTGCAAGGTAGGGTTCCAGAACTTTCAACGCCTCATTCATGGCCCGGGCTGAAAGCAATACTTCGGGTATGAATACTTCGCCGGTTGTAAACCGTTGACCGATTATTTCCATAGTAGACAACATACCGCGATTAAGTATGTCTCTGGCATTAAATCCCTTGTCCAGCAACTTTCGCACATGCCCCGTGATGACCTCATGATTTCCTTTTAAGACATCTTCCTGGACGGACTGAAAGTTCTCGTCTGCCACAACCTCAGGAGCAACTTTGGCGGCAGCTTTTTGAATCTGGGCACCCGAAACCGGTCGAAATGCCCCGCCTTTAAGGGGTAACCGCCCTTCTTTTTCTACGCGATCCCCTAAACGCCTTAAACGGTCAAACACGGCATTTGGCGGTGTCGTGTCCGCCACACCCACAATGACCCGGCGTCCCGGTGCCACTGCCTTGAAGAAATGATCCACATAGTTCTGGAACTCGTCTTCGGAAGCGGTATCTTCAGAAAGCACGCTTTGGGGAATGCCGCCGAAAATCGTGATCTTGTTCCCCCACCGCTGATAGTACTCTTCAATTTTGACTTTCATCATGGGATAGGGACACACCGCTTCGGCGATATGCATGCCGGAATCATGGATGAGATCCATTAGCCCTAAATTTTCACCATCTGTGTGGCAGATCATCAGTTTTCCATTTTCTTCCAGCCTTCGGGATGCCTTTTGAAGCCACGGCGTTATTTCCTTTTCAAAGTAGCTCGGATAGGTGATCATATCGTCGTAGTTGGCCCCCCACAGCACGATTTCGGCCGGCGATTTTACCACAACGTCAAGCAACTGATCGTAGACCTGCTCGATGCCCTCGGCAAGCGACTGCATCTCCTTTTGAAAATCGTTATAGTGATAAAAAAAATCCGTGGCCTCAAGCAAGTCGCGTTGAATATGCTGAATGGGTGAGGGTGCAAACGCACCCATAAGACAGGCCACTCCATCGTCTCCCACCTCAGCCTGCCATTTGGCATAACGGTTGTAGTCCGGTTTTACCTCGATATTTTCAAAGATGTATTTCAACACTCTGTAGTCGTCTGCTGTCTTTATAGCGCGTTCTTCAAGCCATGTAATAGAGGCACCGGCCTTTTTCATCTCTTCTGTGATGACCTCGGTGACACTCACTTTCCCAATGGGTGTGTGATACTCGATGCGGGTCGTATCTCCCTGCCGTTTGACTTGCACGTCGACATTGGGAGAAAACGTAATCCAATATCCGTTCTCTTTTAAAGAATAGAGTCCAATGCCACGGTGGATGTTTTCTTCCGGGGAATCTACTTTCAAAAGCTCAGGCACGACTTTATGTAACGCCCACCCTTCGGCACGGGCGATTTCATCGGCACTTCGGCCCTGATGAACCTTAGGAAGTGTATCGCCCCATGAATTGGCGTTATACCAAAGGTCGAATCTCGGCACATACGGCAGCACATCCGGCATATCACCCCGAGCGGCCATAAGTGTTCGTTGTTTGTGGGTCAACATAGTCATCTCCTTTGATATGAAAAAATGAAATTGGAAAAAATATCCATAGTCTAAATCATAAAATACTCATCCGAGTTTCAAGTTTCGAATATCAAGTTTCATTTATTAAACCCAATCATCATCTCCGGCAACCACAACGCAATTTGGGGGAACATCATGATAACGCCAATACCGATCAACTGCAAAACGATATAG
Source organism: Deltaproteobacteria bacterium (assembly GCA_024644775.1). The sequence continues at coordinate 4,884 of JAHEHB010000018.1, read as the reverse complement.
GGAACAACCCCTGTAAACATATCAGACACCTTGATTTCGGGTGGCACAATTCCCTTAAGATAGAAGATCGCCGGTGCCATGGGTGGCGTCAAATAGCTGGTCTGAATCACAACCAAAAAGAGAATCGAAAACCAAATGGGATCAAATCCGAGCTTAATGACGATGGGTACAAAAATGGGTACAAAAATAAGCAGAACGCTGATCCAATCCAGCAAAAATCCCGCTATAAACGACACGAAAAGAAACAAAAATATCATCGCCCAGGGAGAGAGATTAAGCGCCATCAATAGCTCTTCTGTGACCTCACCGCCGCCCATTCCCAGAAAAACGCCGGTATACATGGTTCCACCCGTTAACACCAGCATAATCATGGCACTGATCCGGAGGGTATTGATGCAGGCATCCTTAAATGTTCTCAAGCTCATTCGGCCGTATATTGTAGTGAGGATAACGGCACCGAATGCTCCCAAGGCAGCTGCTTCCGTCGGTGCCGCCCATCCCAACAGAATAGTGCCCATGACGGCAAAAATCAGAAAAAGTGGCGGCAATAATGAGGTAACCGTCAGTTTCAGCTTGGCCTTTAAAGGCATACCGAATTCTTCAGGAGGCAGGCCAGGACCATCCTGAGGGCGAAGCAAACAGCGTAGAATAATATAACTAATATAAAGTCCTGAAAGAACGAGCCCCGGAAAAACAGCGGCCATCAACAATCGGCCGACAGACAGACCCGCTGCAGGGCCATAAACAACAATGACCACGCTGGGCGGAATTATGGTCCCCAGAGATCCACCGGCACATATGGTTCCGCAAATCAACCCTTTGTCATATTTACGAGCCAGCATAGGAGGGATTGCCAGCAATCCGATAACAACCTCAGAGGCTCCGATAATACCGGTGGCTGCGGCAAAGATCGTGCACATGATGACGGTCCCGATGGCCATCCCTCCGCGCAGTTTTCCGGTCCATTGAATCATGGATTCAAACAGTCGGGATGCAATACCGGAGGCTTCCAACATGGAGCCCATAAACACAAAGAGGGGAACGGCTGCCAGAACATAGTTGTTGGCAATATCCCAAACCCGACGAACAAGCATCGCACCAACCGCTTCGCCAAATCCAAAATAGCCGAAGATCAACGACATCCCCATCAGCGAGAACGCCACCGGAAATCCCAAAAAGATGGAAAGCAGCACTCCTGGAAACATTAAGAGCACAAAATAATCGGAACCTGTCAATGCCTCTAGCATGGCCTCTATCATGCCATTTCCCCTCGAATCAGCACGATCACACTACGTAAAAACTCAGCGATACCCTGCAGTATTAGTAGGCTGAATCCTATACAAATCACGCTCTTAAAAGGCCAGAGAATCGGCTGCCAGGGGGTGAACTGCGACACCTCTTTGATCTTGTACGCATCCAGTGCCATGTCATAGCTGGAAACCACCATCAAAAACATGATGGGGAAAAAGATCACCAGATACCCGATCACATCGATTAGCGCTCTTCCCCTCGGTGGAAATCGCATGTAAAGCAAGTCGATGCGGATATGGCCTTTCCTGTACAACGTGTATGCAGCGCCCAGCAAAAAGTGGGTGCCGTAAATCATATAGGTAATTTCATAGGACCATATGGTTGGGCGAAGAAATACATACCGGGCAAATACCTCATAGATAAGCGCTGCGATCATCGGGATAGCGATCCATCCGACAACGCGTCCGGTATGGTCACTAATTGCATCGATAATACGTATCAATTTTAATATAGCTGTCATGGCACCGTCTCAATTACGGGTTCTGCGTTTCGGGTTACGTGGTCCGAGTATTAACCCCTATCTGCTCGCCTTCTTCGCTTTGACCTGGAGACATTAAAAGAAGGTAAGGATTGAAAAGGGTTAAAATGACAAGGGCCCCAATAGGGGCCCTGATCGGTTATGTTTATTTTTTATCGCTGGAAGTATCGGATGGAGCCGACCTGTCCCCATTCTTTCTCAAAGTTGTCTTGAGATTCCATGACCTTTTTGAACCAAGCATTATCTTTGGCGATCTTAACTGCCCATTCCTTGCCCAGCTCATGCGCTCGCTTCTGGGTTTCCGGTGACAGATAAATAATTTCATTGCCTGTCTTTTTGAATTTTTCCATGGCTCCCATATCGAGCTTTCCGATCCGAACCCAGGATTCGAACGTAGCCAGCTCTGCCGCTTGTTCCATAATCATTTGCAGATCCTCTGATAGCGCATCCCATTTCTTTTTATTAATGGAAATCTCGAAGGGGGCACTCGGTTGGTGGGCACCAGGCACGATAATATACTTAGCGATTTCGTGAAACCCACTGATGACATTCTCGCCCGGAGTTGCCCATTCCGTAGCATCAATCACCTTACGCTCAAGCGCCTGGTATACCTCACCTCCAGGCAGGGATACGACAGAGGCACCCAGTCCCGGAAGAATTTGAGCCCAGGCGCCGACGGTGCGCATCTTCAACCCTTTAAAGTCATCCAGAGTTCGAATCGGCTTATGAGAATGGGCGAACGCTTCGGGCGGACGGATACCACATGGAAAGGAAACGACGCCAAATTTCTCTTCGCGAAACTGTCGCCACATGTCACTACCGCCGCCGGTATACAACCAGTGCAGCATAGGTACCGATTCCATACCTCCCGCATAACCGCCGAGAATCGCAGTTGTAGGATCTCGACCAATATCATACCCGGGCCACGTGTGACCAATTTCTGCGATTCCTTTTCGAACCGTATCAGTTACTTCGAGCGCCGGTGCGATAGAGCCACCCGGCAGCACCTGGATCTTGATCCGCCCCCCGGACAGGCTTTCAACATATTTGGCGTATACTTCGGCCATATCCGTGTAAAGGGGAATTCCTGCAGGCCAGGATGTTGTCATTTTCCATTTCATAGTTTTCGCAGGCGCAGGACTTGCAATAAACAGAACCAAAGCCAATACGGCAACCGATAGAGACACAAACTTAACGGATTTTAACATTTTGACTCCTCCTTTCTGTGAAGCAACAATGGATAATACATTTTCCCGCACCGAGGGGATCTTCTGTCCCTTCGCGCAAGGAAGCTCCTATAACCGCAATCGCTAAGAGTTAATAAGAAATGATAAAAAATGAAAGGCCTATTTCCAAATATAACGACACTCTTCAATATGACAAGGCAGTCCTCAGATCAATTCCTTGCACCTCTGCGCCGCTCCCGGCGAATCGTAAGCGTATCCATCCGCACCGATTTGATCGGCAAAAGCCTGGGTTACGGGTGCGCCCCCGACAATGATTTTGACGGTATCCCGAAGGCCCGCATCATTTAAGGCGTTGATGGTATGTTTCATTTCCACCATGGTGGTAGTCAGAAGTGCACTCAGTGCAAGAACATCCGGTTTCTTTTCTTTTACCGCTTGAACAAATGTATCCGTGCTCACGGACACCCCGAGATCCTCCACGGAAAACCCCTGGCCTTCCAGCATCATGGCCACCAGGTTTTTACCAATATCGTGGAGATCTCCTTTAACAGTGCCAATAACAATCGTACCGAGCTTTCTATCTTCCTTTTCGGCGAGCCGATCTTTGAAATGATCGATGGTTTCGGCCATGGTTTTTGCAGCAAGCATCATCTCAGGAATATAGATCTCTCCGTTTTGAAATTTCTCGCCAATAACGGCCATGGCAGGTATCATTCCGCTGCTGACCACATCCGTTGCGCCAACACCGCCGGCTATATCATTCTGGGCGATCTCGATTACCTGGGCGGCTTTACTGGAAAGCAGGGCCGTCACATAGCTGTTTACATCCAGTTCTGTTTCGGCCCTGACAGCTGAAACCTTTGGCTTGGTCTGGAATTTCCAAACCTTTCCCTTCACCCCACCCGCATCGAGCTCAATGGGGTATTTGCCGAAATCAAATGTAGCATCGATCATGGCCTTCATGTTTTCAAGCGGTACATAATCGGTGATGGAATTGGAGGATGCCACCATATAGCCCCCGCCGGGACCAACGGTACGGATTCTCTCATAAACTTCTGCCCGAACATCTTCCGGTGAACCCAGGGTTAATGTGGAATCCAGGTTGAGGTTTCCGATCAGGCAAAGCCGGTCGCCCCACTTTCGCTTGACTTCCTCAATATCCATGGCATTCGGTTGAATGGGGTTAAACCCGTGAAACCCGCAGTCAATCATATCGTCCATGGCCTCGGTGCAATCTCCGTCACTGTGGAAAACAAATCCGATACCTTTTTCCCGACAGACATCTCCGATCTTTTTATACCAGGGAAAGACATACTTTCTCAAATATTTGGGATGGATCAGCAAACCGGTGTTATGGGCAATATCGTCCGGGTTGAGCACGGCCCCCACAGACGGATGCTCGATTACCCGCATAAACGTATCGTATTGAACCTTACCAATCTTATCGAACATGGCCCCAACCAGTTCCGGATCGTTTTCGAGGGCATTAAAAAAGGTTTCCGCCCCCATGAACATCCAAACGGTGGTGTAGATCTTTCCAAGCAGAAGCACACCCTTCATCCCCGCAGGAAGGATTTTGTCAAGCGCATCCCAATTGGAAAAATCGAAATCATCCACCGTCGGCCACGGATACGTTTCATAGGTTTTCCAGTTGGTAATGACGCCTTCATGCTCGTGGGCCCATTCCCTTGCACGACCGTCTCCATATTCCGTACCCACCGAATCCCCTTTAACGGTCATCCCCTCCGGAGCCCGCACCGGCTCCAGTATTCCGGATGATAAGGTGATATAGTCAAATCCGGCGGTAAGCCAAAATTCTATCTGATCCTCTAATGTATTGATATTTCTACCTAAAAACCCTGATTTGGGCAATGCGTCCACATGCCATTCCCCCAACGGCACACGATC
>JAHEHB010000595.1 GCA_024644775.1 Deltaproteobacteria bacterium | reverse complement strand
TCGAATCGAAGATCTGATTCATGAACTGAAGCGACAGTTTTCCATTGTTATCGTGACGCACTCCATGCAACAGGCGGCAAGGGTGTCTCAACGCACCGCGTATTTTCATCTTGGAAATCTAATAGAAGTGGGTCAGACCGATCAGGTCTTTACATCGCCCCGGCACAGATTAACTCAGGACTATATTACCGGACGAATCGGCTGATCCGAATATTTCATGAAATTTGTTGAAAAGTCTATTTATTACTAATGAAAATGTTTTTTTATTTACAATTTTGCTTCTACTTGTAAGGTGACGGCTTGTACCGAAAATTATATTGTTCAATTTTTCAAAAATATTCACCCTACGGGCATGTGCGAGACGCCCATTTGCTTCGTTATCAAGGGCTTGCAGTAGTCTACTACGGCGGCACCCTTGAATGCCTTGCAAATGAACTTCTCTCACACGTGAAATATCCGGAATAGAAATCCGTATAATAGAGAGATACACACGATGGCCAAGCATTTTGATCGAGAGTTGGAAAAACTTAAAAAGAAAATCCTTTCTTTGGGCGCTCTGGTGGAAGAACGGGTTTATCTGGCAATCAAAGCCATTGAAAGCAGAGATCCCGATCTGGCGAAAAGAATCATTCGATCAGACCACGAAATCGATGAAACCGAAGTCGAAGTGGAAGAAGAATGTTTGAAAATTCTGGCCCTGTACCAGCCGGTGGCAATCGATCTTCGATTTATCGTCGCCGTGATCAAAATCAACAATGATCTTGAGAGAATCGGTGATCAGGCGGTCAACATTGCTGAGCGCATCCAGAGTATCGCCAAGTATCCAAAGATCAGTTTCCATTTTGATTATACCGAGATGGCTGAAATCGCAGCCGCCATGTTGAAACAGAGCCTGGATGCTCTGGTCAATCTGGATATCGATATGGCGTTTAGAATTCTAACACTCGATGATGAGGTCGATGATATCCAGGGCAACGCCTATTCACAAATCAAACAGGCCATGCGGGAACATCCCGAAGAAATGACCTATTTGATCAACCTGTACCTCATTTCCCGACATCTTGAACGTATCGCCGATCATGCCACCAACATCGCCGAAGAGGTCATCTATCTGATCGAGGGTGAGATCGTACGGCATGAAGATTTTAATCGCTTATAATCTCCATTGTATCGATTCTGTATCCATCTTTAAACAAACATTCACCTGATAAGCATTAACGTAAATCAGGATGAGCAGTAAAAATAACGGCTGCTCATTCAATTTGTGGTTGCCTTGAACCCTATTTACAATTTTATTTTCTGCTATAGATCAACGGATTTGTATCCATCAAATATTCTGTATGGATTTTACAATATGGAATTGGTATAAACTTACTTCAGATTATAGTTTTGGTAAGCAAACACAAGTTTTGATAAGTCTGAAATTCGTGTGATTATCTCAATGTATCTTTATTATGACATGATCCGCGTTTTAACTGAGTTACATTACGAATCTAATGATATCCAAACCCATATAATTACTTGTTTGCGAAGGGGAATAATATGATTGATTTCATTCAACAATATAGCCCGGTTACACAAGCGCTTATCGCTACGCTCTTTACATGGGGAGTGACCGCTGCAGGAGCTTCGCTCGTCTTCTTCACAAAAACGGTAAAACCCAAACTAATGGATTCTATGCTCGGTTTTGCCGCTGGTGTCATGATTGCCGCGAGCTTCTGGTCACTGCTTGCACCGGGCATAGAAATGGCCGAACAGCTTGGTCATATTCCATGGTTGACAGCTGTAATCGGATTCATGGGTGGCGGGATTTTCATGAGATTGGCTGATCGATTGCTGCCGCATCTTCATTTGGGCTTAGATATGGGACAAAGTGAGGGAATAAAGACGTCATGGCAGCGAAGCACACTGCTGGTACTTGCAATAACACTTCATAATATCCCTGAAGGTCTCGCTGTTGGTGTTGCTTTCGGGGCTGTGGCAGCCAATCTTTCTTCTGCTACGATTGGCGGAGCTGTTGCTTTGGCAATCGGAATTGGTCTCCAAAATTTTCCAGAAGGTGCTGCAGTATCCTTACCATTGAGAAGAGAAGGAATGAATCGGACCAAGAGTTTTTTTATGGGCCAGGCATCCGGCATTGTTGAACCAATTGCCGGGGTGTTCGGAGCAGCATTTGTTCTATATATGCAAAACATTTTGCCCTATGCCCTCTGTTTTGCTGCCGGAGCAATGATTTTCGTTGTGGTGGAAGAATTGATCCCGGAATCTCAAAGGCAAGAAGCAAATATTGATCTTGTAACTATGGCAACCATGGCAGGTTTTTCGGTAATGATGATTTTAGATGTGGGGCTGGGCTGATAGATTAGATGCGCCGTTTCTCATCTCCGTTCATCAAACCGGACGCTCGGGACTACCAAATCTGACTTTCCGACTGTCTACCCTTCAAAGCATTCATGGGTCGGCAAGTTTATCGATCTCGATAACTTCCCTCTAAGTTTTCAAAATACCCTCTCAGATGGAAACTGAAAGATGCCTCACCCGGTTCAAAAAGCTATTTTGAAAACATCTTGCTAAGACCGGCCCGGTCAGGAGGAGCGACTTCATGTAGGGCCGCAATCGCAGGATTCTGACACTGGCTGCAGATCGATTTTATCCTGAATCTGAGCCAGGGGAAGTTCTTGCTTGGGGGGTTTAAGTCGTGT
>JAHEHB010000594.1 GCA_024644775.1 Deltaproteobacteria bacterium | reverse complement strand
CCAGGCCTTGGGGCCCGTGGACATGGCATCGGCCACACTGAGAAGATAGAGCATTTTTAACCGATCAGTATCTTTGATTTCCCTTGCACAGGCAATAGCAGTCTCTTCGTCCTGTATATCTCGCCGGGTGGCCATTTCGATTAAAAAAAGATGGTTTCGAATCAGAAAGCAGATGGTATCAATATCCTCTAACTTGAGTCCTTTTTCTGATAGAATGTGCTGCGCCATATCGCTTCCGATTTTTGAATGACCGGACCCCGGTATTCCTTTCCCTATATCATGAAGCAGGGCCGCCCAAAGCAATATCTTCTTTTTTTTTAATTCGTGGTACAGCGTTCCGCATAACAAATCTGTTGAGGCGGCAAACGATTTTATGGTTTCGACGGTGCGAACCAAATGCCTATCGACAGGATACAGATGGTAATCGTTGTATTGGATCCGATTCACAATGTCTTTCATCTCAGGGATAAATTTTTCTAAAAATCCGGTGCGTGACATGTCATTTAGGACATCAATCGTCGGAGGCGCCATTACTAAAATCTTTTCAAAAGCAGCCACCACAGATGGCGCATTTCTTATCGTCTGGTTCATAAGATAAGAAAATTCTTTGACGAGGCGTTTTGCTTCGGCGCTTAAAGGCACCTTGAGATTCGCGCTTTCCTTAAAAATCTCGACAAGCAACTCCGGTGTCTTTAAGATTTTATTTGAAGAAGTGAACGTAAGGGTTTCTTTTTGAACCGCAATTCCCTTGATACTGGATGACTTGGCTGATTTTCTGCCGCTTCGGCCCTTATGGGTAACCCCAAACTCTCGGATAAACATCTGGTGTTGCTGTTTAATGAATTCCATGTGACCATGAAGAGTCCCTAAAAATTGTTCCACCGGCTGGAGGCCGTTAACGGGTTGAACGTTCATCAAATCTGCCATTCTTATCTGATATTCAAAATACAGTTGATCGCATTTTCTTTGGCTGATCTGATGGAGATAGTTTCGAACGTGTAAGATGAAGGCAATGGCCGCTGTAAGCCGACGATATTCACCATATGATAGATGGCCTTCATATTCCAGATCCCTTGGCTCCTTTATATTCGACCGAATTCGCGCAATCCAAAGCATCGTGTGGTAATCTCTGAGTCCGCCTCGGCCCTCTTTTAAATTCGGTTCTAATAGATAGGAAGAGTCCCCGAAACGAGTATGACGGTCTTGGTTTCGCCGAACCAACCACGCAATGATATCGTTGGGTTTCTTATGAATGATCCGGTCCCCCATTGCAGATAAGAGCTCTAAATATACTTGGGAAGCACCACAAATAAAACGGGCATCGAGTAGGGGGGTTAATATCTCATAATCTCTGCCGGCAAGCTGGATACACTCTTTCACAGAGCGGATGGCATACCCGACTTCCAAACCGATATCCCACAGAGGATAAATGACCTCCTGGATCAGCGCTTCGACCGACGCCGGTACTTTTTCTCTAAAAAGAATGAGAATATCGACATCTGAACGAATGCATTGTTCTCCTCTTCCATAACCACCAAGCGCTATGATCGCAAAGGGATTTCGGGTGATGCCGATTTCAGGACCCACACGGCTTGTCTCGAATCGTCGGCAAAAGTAATCGTCGAAAAGCTGCGCGTGATGGCTCAAAAAATCAGGCGCCTTATCTTCCAGAAAATTAGAGAATAACCGATCTCTTCTATCCTTTAGCTCTGCAACCGCTTGATTCTCCGTCTCATTTGCCATTGTTTTAAGCACGGTAAAAATATCCTCAAAAAAAAATTCAAATATCAATTATAAAAGCAAACCATATGCCAGAAAAAAACAACATGTCGCATTTTTAAATTGGCCACAGACACACGCAGACATACACAGACGAGGTTCGGGTTTTCGATGCCCATAAAAATAATACATTTTTGTAACTATTATAATAAATAATTTACAAATTTGTAAATTATCCCTCAGGATTGCGCTTCCGAAACCTACCCCGAATCCTGCCGAAGGAGAGAAAACCAGATAGGTTACGAAATAATCGGCAAAAAGTGTCTTGATCCCAACGCTTGAAGTGATGGAGCACTGGAGCATTGAAACATCGCGTTACAAAACGGAATTCAGGTTTCAGTACATAGAAGTTGCTCTTTCCGAAACCCGACACCCGAAACCTGAAACCTGAAACCTTCAGTTTCTAACCGATACCTTTATCCTTTTACCTTGAACCTTAAATCCGGAGCCTTCAACCTTGGAACGAAGCACCTAACCTATCTCAGCTCCCACGTGTTGGTTCCAGACATCGGATACAATTTTTCGAAAATCCTTGAATTTATCTTCAGCCACGTTGGCGGGTTTTTCTTGAAGGCTAAGTTTGTGCAGAACGGATCGAAAAACGAGGTACGCACCGCGCAAAAGATGAGCGGTCTCACCCTCTAGAATACCGGTATTTGCAAGGGTTCCGAGAATTCGGACATTATCGGTCCATGTTGTAAGTTCCGGATATCGATGGGCATGCAACAATAATAAATACTGTACCAGAAATTCGATATCGACCATACCCCCTATTGCGTGTTTAAGGTCGAAAATCCCGGGCTGCTGATCCAGTAATTCTTTTCGCAACCGATCCCTCATGCGAGCCACATCTTTTTTCAGCTTCTGTTTATCCCGGGGACGCATCAACACTTCTTTTCGTATCTTTTCGAAATAATTCGTAAGATTCGATCTCCCGCAGAC
>JAHEHB010000222.1 GCA_024644775.1 Deltaproteobacteria bacterium | reverse complement strand
CGCAAAGAACAAAACGATCTTTAATGAAAAAACGGAGCTGACTCCTGTCCGGTTCCCCCGTTTCTGGATGCCGATTTCCAAAGCACGGGAGCTATTCGACACGTTTGAATCGGCGCCTGAGGGGCACGTATCGTCCCAAATTCGTCTGGTCTCCGATATCCACTGGGAAGTTAAAACCGGCGAAAATGTCTATGGTTTGATTGAAGGAACGGATCCTCAGCTCAAAGAGGAATTGATTGTCCTTGAGGCGTTTTACGATAGTACCGCGTGGGTTCCCGGTGAATCTCCGGGCGCCGATGAAGCCTGCGGTATTGCCACGCTACTAGAGGTGGCGAAACGTCTTAAAAAAAACCCACCCGGCAGATCCATCCTATTGGTGGCAACGGATGGTCATGCCCACACGCTTGCCGGCATGCGGGAACTGATATGGAGTTTCCGTGAACGTTCAAAGAATTTGAGAAATCTTAAAAAACGGCTTCGGAACACGGAAAAATCATCCCGTAATCGGGTCAAAATGCTAAAAAGCATATCCACGGAAGCAGGATGGCAAAAAAAAGCATCCGACCTTGAAACCGGCGTTATGATGAAAGGAGCATTGACCGAACGGATAAAAACAGAGGTGGATATCATATCTCGTGAACTCATGCGATTACGCATGCAAGAAAAGAGCGAAGCGGGGGAACGACGCATAAAAAAGTTGGCCGATCAGCGCCTGCTTCTGCGCCGGCTTGTCTGGAAAAGCAGTTTGTCGGAAATCCCGGAAGATGAAAAGCAAGTCGCCATTGAGCTTGTGCCTTTGGCATTAAAAGATAACGAAACCGTTTTATCGGATGCCAAACGCCAGCTGAAACAGCTTCAAACGACCAATAAAATTCGTTCTTTGATAAAATCCAAAGAGCTTGCAGCGGTCATTTCTTTGCACCTATCCAGCCACGGAGATGGTTTCGGCGCCTTCAATCAGGGATGGCTGCATCCTTTGAAACCAACCATAGACAGAGTCAATGCGTACAGGACGATAGACGAAGCATTGCAAACCGCTAAAACAAAAGCTGAAACATCCCTTCAGATATCCGGCATGTTCAAAGACACCCTTCGGCCAAGCCGCCGGCGGCCGTGGCAAAGCTATTTTCTGGATCGACCCCAGCTAGGCGGAGAAGTCACCTCGCTTGCGGGATGTGTAGGGATAACGCTGGCAACTGTCAACGATGCCCGGCCTCTTTGGGGTACCCCATATGATGTTCCGGAATCGGTAGACGGCACATTCGCCACAAAACAAAGCGCCTTGGTGTCTGGTTTAGTCTATCAACTCTCCCGGGTTCCAAACCTTATTTCAGAGGTGCTGCCCCGGGACGGTTTTAGCACGGTGTCCGGTCGCGCCAATTTTCTTCGTCACGGTGAACTTTTCGCAGATCAACCGGCCCCCGGCGCTATGATTCTATCCTACCAACATGGGACCCGATACTACAATATGGTGGATTCCATGGGAACGTTTACGATCAAAGGAGTCGCCGACAAAAAACATGTTCTGCACAAAATCATCATAGAGGGATACCGGTTCGATCCGATCACGGGAGAAACGAACTGGGCCATCGACAAGAAAAAGACCGGCAAATCAGGCTACCGGGTCAAGATGGACCGCCGATCCATGGAAACAGATCTTATCATGTTTGCCTGTAAGCAAACCACTCTTTTCAACTTGCTGGAACCGCGCAATTTTAATTACATGACGAAAATCAAGGTCCTGGACGGACGCCGGGAAGCCCCGCCATTGCGCCATTGGTGGAGTCGAATCGACACCTGGACATCCATTATATTATCTACCTTTCTGGAATCTGGCACCCGGATGAAGATGACGTTATCGGATTCCGTTCTTCGGAAAAAACTCATTCTTACCAACGCCACCCAAACAAACCCACAAGGCATGGGATACCTGGTGGATGACTGGCCGTTTATCCATCGCACAGAGTATCGGGTGGCAAAGGATATGTGGACACTTTTGGGTCCCCGAATCGCGAATCTTGAAAAGCATGGGATTTATAATGAGAGAATACGACAGCTCCAACAGGAAGGGACAACTGCGCTGCAAACGGCCACAAACTCCCTGAGTGAAAAACAATACGAGCGATTTTTTGAATCCGCCAAACGATCCTGGGCACTGGCAAGTCGCGTGTATGATCACGTCGAAAAAACGCAAAAAGACGTTTTATTCGGTGTTTTGTTTTATATTGCCCTGTTTGTACCGTTTGCATTCTGCATGGAACGTCTGTTGTTTTGTTATTCCAGCATTTACAAACGGATTATTGCATTTGCGGCAATATTGGTGGCGCTGATTGTCGTCATTTATAAAGTCCATCCGGCCTTTCAATTGGCATACAGCCCCATGGTCGTCATCGTCGCCTTTTTTATAATGGGTCTCTCCTTCATGGTTACGTTGATTATTTTCTTTCGTTTTGAAGAGGAGATGATTCAACTCCAGCGCCGGGCACGGCATCTTGAAACGGAAGAACTTAGCCGTTGGAAAGCGTTTATCGCCTCTTTCCTGCTGGGTGTCAGCAATCTGCGGCGACGCAGACTCCGAACAGGGCTTACCTGCGCAACACTGATTATCCTGACATTTACGATTATGAGCTTTACTTCCGTAAAGACCATGCGACGGCACACACGCCTCCACTACCAGCCGACCGCGCCTTATAAAGGATTTTTATTAAAGAATGTCAATTGGAAGAGTCTTCCTCCGGAAGCCTTGGGCGTGTTTTACAATGCATTTGAGCAAACGAGTGTGGTGGTGCCACGGGTGTGGCTGGAAGCGGAGGATCGAACCCAATCAACAAAGATACCGGTCCGTTTTGAAGACCGGGTTTTCGAAGCCCAGGGATTGGTGGGGTTGTCTGCCAAAGAAGCCCAGGTGACGGCCGTCGATCGAATTATGGTTGGCGGCAGGTGGTTTCAGGAGTCCGAACGGAATGTGGTTCTGTTATCTGAAACACTGGCGAAAAATATCGGCATCGATCCGAAGCAACCTCTGGGAAGCGCCATTGCCCTTTGGGGTGTTCCCTTTCAAGTGGTCGGAACGTTCTCCGGACAAAAACTTCAAGAATTCAAAGATTTGGATGGAGAACCCCTCACCCCGGTAACATTTCCCAGCGAGATTTCAATGGAAATATCGGATACGGAGATGGAGGCGTTGGAATCCGGTGATGATATTGAAGCCTTCCAGACCCGGTATCAGCATATTCCCGGAGACCTTACACTGATTGTCCCGCATAAAACGCTGCTGGCAGCCGGTGGGGCGTTGAAGGGTGTCGCTATCCGTCCCTCGGAAAGTGTCAACATTCAAAAAACCGCAGAAAACTTGGTGGACCGTTTTGGTTTGGTCCTTTTCAGCGGTGAAAAAAAAGGCATCTTCCTTTATAATGCCAGCGACTCCATGAGTTACAGCGGAGTGCCCAATATCGCCATCCCACTGGTCATATCGATATTCATTGTCTTGAACACGATGATCGGCAGTGTTTACGAACGAAAGCGCGAAATTGGTATTTATACATCTGTTGGATTGGCGCCATCCCACGTTTCATTTCTATTTATTGCCGAAGCCTTGGCCTTTGCAGTCATCAGCGTCGTCCTCGGATATCTTTTGGCGCAGACGACGGCCAGCCTCTTTGCCGGGACCACGCTTTGGGCCGGCATTACCGTGAACTATTCATCAATGGCGGGGGTTGCCGCCATGTTATTGGTTATTTTAGTGGTGTTAATATCCGTCATATATCCTTCCAAAGTAGCGGCCGAGATTGCCATCCCGGATGTTAATCGCTCGTGGAAGCTTCCTGCGGCGAAAAACCATACCATTGAAATCACCCTTCCATTTTTGATGAAATACCAGGAACATAAAAGCATCGGAGGATTTATCTACAATTACCTCCAAGGACACCAAGATGTATCCCACGGTATTTTCTCCACCGGTAATATCGATCTCGCATTCGTTTGCCCCATAACCCCAATAACCCAGGAACGAGATATAGTTTGTAGCGATGGGACTTGCTGCTCGGATGCTTGTCTGAATTTGCATTCGAAAGTCTGGTTGGCCCCGTTTGATTTTGGAATTATGCAAAATGTGGAGATCCAATTCTGTCCGGCAAAGGACGAAGCAGGTTTTCTTGAGATTAACATCCGACTAACGCGCGAAGCCGGTGAAGCCAATGCCTGGCACCGAATCAACAAGACTTTTTTGCATTCCCTAAGAAAACAACTGTTGTTATGGCGCTCTCTCGACGACGAATCCCATGTTCATTATGAGAGACACCTGATGTCTGCTCAGGATAATACCCGACCCGCGAAAAGCTAAGTGATGGAAAAGATATGACGGATAAGATATCGAATCAGGACTATCGAAATCCGGATTTAAGCAAGTCCGAAATCACTGGCCGGAGAATCCGGCTGCGGGCCATCGTACTGGGAGTGTTTCTTGCCGTAACCATTTGCGCCCTTACCCCATTTAACAATGTTTACCGACAAGCCACGCTTTTAGGGGGGGGTCACTTCCCTTTAGCTCCCTTTTTTGTCCTAATCTGGCTTACAATTCTTATCGCAGTCGTCCAAAAAATATTTCGGCAATTATGGTTTTCAGGAAAGGAGCTGCTAATATCCTGGATCCTGATGGTGCTTGGATCCGGAATCGCGTATACGGGCCTGGTACGCGCCTTTTTTGTTAACATTACGGCACCGTATCATTTTGCATCGGTCGAAAATCGCTGGAAAGAAGTCCTACATCCCCTTCTTCCCAAAATATGGTACCCGCAAAGCGAGGAAGCCATTGAAAGCCTTTACAACGGCCTGATCGGTGGGCGTCAAATGGAATTGATCGATATCGTAAAGCAAATTCCATGGAATGCTTGGCTCCCCCCCCTGTTGATATGGGGCGGTTTTGTTCTGTTATGCTATTGTCTTATGATCTGTATCGTCAATTTGCTAAGTGGGCAAGGGCTTTATAATGAGCGGATGAATTTTCCTCTCCTGAGAGTCCCCGAGCTAATGGAAGACGCCTTGGATAATGGCCAAATCGGGCACTTTTTCTTGAACCGATTTATGTTGGCCGGAATTCTGGTATCCGCTTTTTTGCATCTCATCAACGGTCTTCACTTTTATATCCCCTCGGTCCCACAGATCCCAACCCTTATTCTGGCCGGAAAATATTTTCCCAAACATGGGCTGTTTTCCGGTTTCTATAAATTAAAGATCTACATCTACCCGGCGTTCATCGGATTTGCATTTCTTGCAGCGAAACAAATCTCTTTTTCATTCTGGTTTTTCTTTATCCTTGGGGGATTGCTGGTGGGGTTGCTCGGTGTTCTCGGCTATAATATCCCGGCTGCCGCTTTGGGCATTACATTCGGGCCGGCACTATCCCGCCCCGAATACGCTCAAGTTATCGGAGCATACGGTATTTTCTTTTTATTTCTCTTTTGGTTGGCAAGACATCATTTTTTAACCATATTTAAATACGGGCTAACCTTTAGAAGCGGAAATATCAGTGATGCAGAGTGGATCTCCACCCGCATGTCGTTTTGGGGATTTGTGATAGGTGGATTCGGCATCGTGAGCTGGTGCTGGTATTTCGGTATTCCCTTTTTATTCTCCTTTTTGGTAGTGGGTGCATTTTTCATGGTAACACTGGTCGCCATGCGAATCATCTGCCAGGGAGGATTGGCATTGTTTACCCTGACGGCGGCTCCCATCGACGGACTCCTCGCTTTATTCGGTCCCAAACTATTTACAAACATGGGCATCCTTGGGGCTGCTGTAAGCCAAAAGATGCTCTTTGTGGATCTGCGAGAGTCACTCATGCCCTCTTTGCTCCATGCCAGCAAAGTCACACAAGACGCGAACAATCGACGGATGATTTTCGGAGGTATACTCATCACCCTATTTGCGGCCGTTGTCGTATCTATTCTGGCCATGATGATCCTTTGCTATAAATTCGGTATTCGAGAACTCGGCCTTGACTGGGCGACTCGAACAACCGTTGCCATGTATGACAACATCTATAACCTCGTCGAAACCCCCATTAAACCCGGTAACTGGGTGCTGACCTTTATCGGAATCGGGGCCATGGTCATGCTGATTTTGTCCATCTGTTACCAGCGATTTTATTGGTGGCCGATTCATCCAATCGGATACTTAACCGCATACAGTTGGGCCATGCAGGTGCTTTGGTTTAGCTTTTTTACCGGATGGGTCTGTAATGCGTTGTGTATGAGATATGGAGGGGTGGTGTTGTTTAAACGGCTACGGTTTTTCTTTGTCGGTTTAATTATAGGGGATTTTTTGATGGGTGGCGGCTGGGCCATTGTGGGCCTGTTCAGTTATGCCAGCTATCAGGTATTACCGGTTGGGGGCTAAATGATAAGATGTTGAACTTAAAACGCAGAACGTAAAACCCAGAACCCGAAACGCGGAACTCGGATCAATGATATGTACGAAGATAAAGAATTACAGGAATATAGAGATCTATTAAAACCACCGGACCATTTTGAAGAGGGGTTTGACTGGAAGACCATCGTCGGGTCGATCTTTATCGGTTTTCTCATGATGCCCGGCAGCATGTATCTGCAACTGGTCATCGGAACCGGAATCGGGCCGGCGGCGCGTTGGGTGACGATCATTCTCTTTGCAGAAATAGCAAAACGATCCTACACGGAACTCAAACAACAGGAGATCTTCATTCTCTTTTTCATGGCAGGCGCATCTCTGGCGTCTCCGTTTCAAGGGCTGCTGTGGAATCAGTATCTTGTGCAGTCTGATGCAGCCCGCATGCTGGGACTGACCGAATTTATTCCCAACTGGGTGGCCCCTCAACCCGAGTCGGAATCACTGGTGGCGCGAACCTTTTTTCACCGCGATTGGCTCATTCCGATTCTTTTACTGGTGGGAACTCAGTTTATTCAACGGGTCGATCATTTCGGCCTGGGTTATGCCCTGTACCGCATTACATCGGATGTGGAGAAGCTCCCGTTTCCCATGGCGCCAGTGGGCGCTCTGGGTGTTATGGCTCTGGCTGAATCCACCGAAGAAAAACAGAAAAGCTGGAAATGGCGGGTATTTTCCATTGGGGGTGTCATCGGGCTTTCTTTTGGCGGAATTTATGTGCTGCTGCCCGCACTGTCGGGCCTTTTTCTGGATGAGCCGATTCGCCTCATCCCGATCCCCTGGGTGGAGTTGACGCGGCATACCGAAGAGATATTGCCGGCAGTGGCCACCGGAATTCAGCTGGATCTGGGACTCATTTTTATTGGCATGGTCCTTCCCTTCTGGGCGGTGATCGGTGGATTCGTTGGGCTCGTCATTACCATTGTGGCAAATCCCATTCTCTTTCAATACGGTATCCTAAAACGCTGGCATCAAGGGATGGGAACCGTAGATACCGTATTCGCCAATAATTTTGATTTTTATATGAGTTTCGGCATCGGTCTGGGACTCTCCATCGCCTGCGTTGGGATTTGGCATGTGCTCCGTTCTTTCGGTAAGGCAGGATCCGGCCAGCGAGGAAGTCTCAAAGATCTGTTTCAACCGCCACCCGGTAGAGGAGATTTTAATTTTTGGATCTCCATCGGTATTTATGTTTTTTCCACGCTGTCATACGTCGGTCTTTGTGTCTGGCTGGTGCCCAACTTTCCATGGATATTTTTTCTTGGGTACGGGTTTGTTTATACGCCTATCATATCCTACATTACGGGCCGAATGGAGGGGATTGCCGGTCAATTCGTAAGCCTTCCTCTCGTTCGAGAGGCAAGTTTCATTGCCGGTGCGAAGTTCTTCGGATACAGTGGGATTGAAATCTGGTACGCACCCATCCCCATCCATAATTATGGGGAGGCTACGGTTAATTTTCGACAGGTTGAGTTGACCGGAACGAGCATTCGGGGAGTCATTAAAGCCGAAATCGTGGTTTTTCCGGTGGTGATGATCGCCAGCCTCCTTTTCTCTCAATTTATTTGGCGCCTGGCGCCCATACCATCCAGCAGCTATCCATATGCTCAAGAAATGTGGCATCTTCAAGCCCTTAACACACTGCTCATGCAAACCTCTACGTTAGAAGGTAATTCCCTTTTTTTCCAGGCACTGAAAGCAAGTTATGTGCTGGCCGGTTTGAGCCTAGGGGTTGTTTTATATCTGATTCTGAGCGTACTGGGATTACCCGTTATGCTGGTCTACGGCGTGGTTCGCGGTCTGGGGCAAACCACCCCCCACGGGCTCATTCTTGAGGTGGCAGGCGCTCTGCTCGGACGATTCTTCTTTCTAAAACGCTATGGTGCCATGTGGCGACAATACGCACCCGTGCTTTTGGCTGGATTCGCTTGTGGGATGGGGCTGACCGGTATGTTTGCCATGGGATTTACGCTGATCTTGAAATCCCTGGGGCGCCTGGCGTATTGATAGTGGAAATTTGATACTGGAAAATTGAAACTGGATACTGGATGCTGGATAGCCGAGCCCACGAAGATTTAAAAACTGATGAATTCGTAACAAGCCGAATTCATCAGGTGTTTGATGTTTCGTATTTCGTTTAAAATATACGGCGCCATATTCGTTTGTTAGAATCCTAAACACCAAACACCAAATACAAAACACTCTCGTAAAAAGGAGCGAATATGAAAAGAGGAATGATCGTGATGTTCTTTATTTTCTTTCTTCCGGGCGTGTGCATCGCCCAGGCGCCCCATGAAATCGCCGGATTTATTCTGAATAGAAATATCAATGATTATAAAGATCTACTAAAAAAAGGTACGGAATTACCCATCCGCCATAAAAAATATCTCCAAGAGGTTGAAACGATAAA